>NZ_LGEB01000122.1:0-877 GCF_001279555.1 Micromonospora sp. NRRL B-16802
AGAGGGTGGTTTCGCCGTTGAGGCCGAAGTGGTCGTGCCATTTGGTGCTGGGGGCGAATCCGGTGCCGGTGGAGAGGGCGACGTAGATGTCGTTTGTGGTGTTTTTGGTGAAGACGATGAGGTCGTCTTTGCCGTCGCCGTTGGTGTCGGCGAGGTAGGGGAATTCGCCGGGTAGGCAGAAGTAGTCGTGCCATTTCACGGTGGTGCCGGTGAAGCCGGTGCCGGTGGAGGTGGCGGCGTAGACGTCGGCGTCGGTGTTGCAGGTGAAGGTGACGATGTCGTCTTTGCCGTCGCCGTTGATGTCGCCGACGCGGGGTTGTTCGGTGCCGACGGCGAACAGGTCGTGCCATTTTTGTGGTGGTCCGAAGCTGGTGCCGTTGGAGAGGGCGACGATGACGTCGGAGGCGGTGGTGGGGCCTTGGGTGAAGGTGATGATGTCGTCGAGTCCGTCGCCGTTGACGTCGCCGATGGCGGGGAATTCTCCTTCGATGGAGAAGTAGTCGTGCCATTTGACGGCGGTGCCGGTGAAGGTTGTGCCGGTGGAGAGGGCGACGTAGACGTCGGCGGTGGTGTCGTGGGTGAAGGTGATGATGTCGTCTTTGCCGTCGCCGTTGACGTCGCCGGTGGCGGGTATTTCGGTGCCGGGGGCGAACCAGTCGTGCCATTTTTGGCTGGGGGCGAAGCTGGTGCCGGTGGAGAGGGCGACGTGGACGTCGGCGAGGGGGCCGTGGGTGAAGACGATGGCGTCGTCTTTGCCGTCGCCGTTGGCGTCGCCGGTCAGCGGTGTTTCGCCGGTGAGGGCGAACCAGTCGTGCCATTTGATGGTGGTGCCGGTGAAGCTGGTGCCGGTGGAGGTGGCGACGTAGGCGTCGGCGAG
>NZ_LGEB01000123.1:0-770 GCF_001279555.1 Micromonospora sp. NRRL B-16802
ACACCACCGCCAACAAACTCGCCCACCGCCTCCACCACCACGGCATCACCCCCGGCGACCACGTCGGCGTCTGCCTCCCCCGCAGCATCCACCTCGTCACCACACTGCTCGCCATCTGGAAAACCGCAGCCGCCTACGTCCCCCTCGACCCCGAACTCCCCCCCGAACGCCTCACCGCCATGCTCCACGACGCCAACCCACCCCTGGTCATCACCACAAGCACCCACACCCAGGCGTTCCCCACCACCCTCACGTTGGACGTCACCGACACCTTCGACGCCGAGCCGGACACCGCCCCCGACACCGGATCCACCCTCGACGACACCGCGTACGTGCTCTACACCTCCGGCTCCACAGGCACCCCCAAAGGCGTCGCAGTCCCCCACCGCGGACTCCACAACCGCATCACCTGGATGCAAGACACCTACAGGCTCGAACCAGCCGACCGGGTGCTCCAGAAAACCCCCTACGGCTTCGACGTCTCCGTCTGGGAATTCTTCTGGCCCCTCACCACCGGCGCCGCCCTCGTACTCGCCGCCCCCGGCGGCCACCGCGACCCCAACTACCTACACCAACTCATCGTCGACGAGAGCGTCACCACACTGCACTTCGTCCCCACCATGCTCCAAACCTTCCTCGACGCCACCGCCGACCGCGGCCCCCTCGGCCACGTCCGCCACGTCTTCTGCAGCGGCGAAGCACTACCACCAGACACCGCACACCGCTTCCTCACCACCTGGCCCCACATCGAACTCCACAACCTCTACGGA
>NZ_LGEB01000124.1:0-1356 GCF_001279555.1 Micromonospora sp. NRRL B-16802
GGCGGGGTTGGTGCGGTTGGCGGGGATGTTCCGGGTGGTGTTGGAGTCGATGGTTGCGGATCCGGGTGGGGATTCGCGGGTGGTGTGTGTGCCGTCTGGTGAGGCGGAGTGGTTGTCGCGGGTGGGTGTGGGTTCTGTGGTGCCGGTGGAGGGGGTGGCGTTCTCGGCCTTCGAGGCGCGGGCTGCTTCTGCTGGCGGGTCGGTTGCGGTTTCTGGTGGTGGGGTGTCGTTGTCGTATTCGGAGTTGAATGCGGCGGCGAACAGGTTGGCTCGGTATTTGGGTTCGGTGGGTGTGGGTGCCGAGGTGTTGGTGGGTGTTTGTTTGCATCGTTCGGTTGAGCAGGTGGTGGCGATGCTGGCGGTGCATAAGGCGGGGGGTGTTTATGTGCCGTTGGATCCGGGTTATCCGGGTGAGCGTTTGGGTTTGATGGTTGCTGATGCGGGGGCGTCGGTGGTGGTGACGTCGTCGGTGTTGGTGGCGGGGTTGTCGGGGTTGTCGGCTGAGGTGGTGTTGGTTGATCGGCCGGGGTTGTGGGCTGGTGAGTCTGCTGAGGATGTGCCGCCGGTCGTGGGTCCGGAGAGTGCGTGTTATGTGATTTACACGTCGGGCTCGACGGGCCGTCCGAAGGGTGCTGTCGTCACCCACGCCGGCCTTACACGTCGGGCTCGACGGGCCGTCCGAAGGGTGCTGTCGTCACCCACGCCGGCCTCGTCAACCGCACCCAACACGTACTGCCTGAGGTCTACCGCCTCGGCCCGGACGGCGTCGTCCTCCAGAAGACCGAGATCGGCTTCGACGTCTCACCGGCAGAGGTCTACGCCGCACTGTCGGCCGGGGCGCGGATCGTCGTGGCCCGACCTGGCGGCCACCGCGACCCCACGTACCTCCGTGATTTGATCATCGCCGAGCAGGTGACGACGGTCCACTTCGTTCCGACGATGCTGTCGGCGCTCCTCGCCGAGGGCCTCGAGCAGTGCACCTCGCTGCGCTCCGTCGGCGTCGGCGGCGAGGAGTTGCCGGTCGATGTGGCGCGGGCGTTCCTGGCGGCGCTGCCCGGCTGCGAACTGCACAACACCTACGGGCCCGCCGAGGCGGCTGTCGACGTCACCAGTTGGCGGTGCGACCCCGACGCCCTGGCCGAGTTGACCCGGGTGCCCCTCGGCGGCCCGCACCCCAATCTGCGGCTCTACGTCCTCGACGAGGACCTCACGGTGGTCCCGATCGGCGTACCTGGCGAGCTGTATCTCGGCGGCGTCGGTGTGGGTCGGGGTTATTGGGGTGCTGCGGGGTTGACGGCGGATCGGTTTGTGCCGGATCCGTTTGGGTTGGTGGGGTCGCGGTTGTATCGGACTGGG
>NZ_LGEB01000125.1:0-745 GCF_001279555.1 Micromonospora sp. NRRL B-16802
TGTGCCGCCGGTCGTGGGTCCGGAGAGTGCGTGTTATGTGATTTACACGTCGGGCTCGACGGGCCGTCCGAAGGGTGCTGTCGTCACCCACGCCGGCCTGGTCAACCGGACCGCCCACGTCGCACCCACGATCAATCGACTCGGTGCCGACGGCGTGCTCCTCCAGAAGACCGAGATCGGCTTCGACGTCTCACCGGCAGAGGTCTACGCCGCACTGTCGACGGGGGCGCGGATCGTCGTGGCCCGCCCGGGTGGACACCGCGACCCCGCGTACCTCCGTGATTTGATCATCGCCGAGTCGGTCACCTCGATCGAGCTGGTGCCCAGCATGCTGTCGGCGCTGCTCGCCGAGGGCATCACCGACTGCACCTCACTGCGATCCGTGGCGGTCGGCGGCGAGGAGTTGCCGGTCGATGTGGCGCGGGCGTTCCTGGCCGCGCTGCCCGACTGCGAGCTGCACAACACCTACGGGCCAGCGGAAACCACAGTGGACATCACCAGCTGGCACTGCACCGCCGACGACCTGGCCGACGTGTCCCGGGTTCCGCTGGGACGGCCCTTCCCGAACATCACCCTGCGCGTCCTCGACGACCTGCTTCAGCCGGTGCCGGTGGGCGCCCCCGGCGAGTTGTACGTGGCCGGTGTGGGTGTGGGTCGGGGTTATTGGGGTGCTGCGGGGTTGACGGCGGATCGGTTTGTGCCGGATCCGTTTGGGTTGGTGGGGTCGCGGTTGTATCGGACTGGG
>NZ_LGEB01000126.1:0-735 GCF_001279555.1 Micromonospora sp. NRRL B-16802
CAGCAGCGCGAAGGGCGCCACCGGCTCCCACTCGTCAACGCCCTCACCCAAACTGGCAGCCAGCCCGCGCACCGTCCGGTAAGCAAAAACATCCCGCACACTCGTCGGATAACCAGCCGCCCGCAACGCACCCACCAACGACACCGCCAGCATCGAATCACCACCGAGATCAAAGAAACTCGACTCGACACCAACAACGTCACGACCCAAAACCCGCGCCCACACCCCCGCAACAGCCCGCTCCACCACCGACACCGGCGCCACAAACACACCAGCCGACTCATCACCAAGCACCGGCACCGGCAACTGACGCCGATCCACCTTCCCATTCGGATCCACCGGCACCACATCAACAACCATCACCACCGAAGGCACCAACACCTCCGGCAAAACCCCCCGCAACACCTCCCGCACACCCACCACATCAACACCCGAACCAACAGGCACCACAAAACCGGCCAACACCTGCCGACCATCCACCCGCACCACCGACGCCACCGCATCCCGCACACCCACACAGGACCGCAACGCCGACTCCACCTCACCCAACTCCACCCGCACACCACGCAACTTCACCTGCGCATCCAACCGACCCAGGAACTCCAACGTCCCGTCCGACCGCCACGCCACCGCATCCCCAGTCCGATACAACCGCGACCCCACCAACCCAAACGGATCCGGCACAAACCGATCCGCCGTCAACCCCGCAGCACCCCAATAACCCCGACCCACACC
>NZ_LGEB01000127.1:0-715 GCF_001279555.1 Micromonospora sp. NRRL B-16802
CGCCCTCCACACCCTCACCACCCGACACGAAGCCCTCCGCACCCGCTTCGTCGAACACAACGGCCTACCCCGCCAAATCATCGACCCCCCACCGGCCGAGCCGCCCGCGACCTCCGACAAACCCCCCACCGTCGTCGAGGTCCCCGCCGATGCCATCAACACCTGGGTCACCGAACAGGTCAGCCGGCCGTTCGACCTGGCAACCGGACCCGTGTTCCGCGCCGCCCTGGCTCGCATAGCACCCGACGACCACGTCCTCGTCCTCGTCGCGCACCACATCGTCGCCGACGGCTGGTCGGTGGGAATCCTCACCACCGAACTCACCAGCCTCTACGCCGCGGAAACCGGCTCCACCACCGACGCCCCGCTACCCAAGCTGACCGTGCAACCCGCCGACCACGCAGCCTGGCAGCGCGCCCGCCTCGACGACGACGAATTCACCCGACAACTCGACCACTGGCACACCACGCTGGCCGACCTGCCCACCATCGAGTTCCCCACCGACCGACCCCGCCCCGCTCACCCCACCGGCGCCGGAGCCTGGACCAGCCGACCCCTACCCCACGACCTCACCACAGCCGCGCACCGCTACGCCCGCACCAACCACGTATCCCTGCTCGCCATCCACCACGCCGCACTACTCACCGTGCTACACCGCTACACAGGACAAACCGACCTACCCATCGGCTCCATCCTCTCCGGCCGCACCCACACC
>NZ_LGEB01000128.1:0-706 GCF_001279555.1 Micromonospora sp. NRRL B-16802
CGCCCTCCACACCCTCACCACCCGACACGAAGCCCTCCGCACCCGCTTCGTCGAACACAACGGCCTACCCCGCCAAATCATCGACCCCCCACCGGCCGACCGACCGATGACAGTCGTCGACATCCCGGCCGACAGCGTCGACACGTGGGTCACCGAACAGGTCAACCGCCGACTGGGCCTGGCGACCGGGCCCGTGTTCCGCACCGCGCTGGCCCGCATAGCGCCGGACGACCACGTTCTCGTGCTCGTGGTGCACCACATCGTCGCCGACGGCTGGTCGGTGGGAATCCTCACCACCGAACTCACCAGCCTCTACGCCGCGGAAACCGGCCTCACCGCCGAGAACCCGCTACCCGAGCTGCCCGAGCCGAACATCCAGCCCGCCGACCACGCGGCCTGGCAGCGCGCCCGCCTCGACGACGACGAATTCACCCGACAACTCGACCACTGGCGCACCACACTGGCCGACCTGCCCACCATCGAGTTCCCCACCGACCGACCCCGACCGGCCCACCCCACCGGTGCCGGGGCCCGCGTCGACCGGCTTCTGCCCCACGACCTCACGTCGGCAGCGCACCGCTACGCCCGCACCAACCACGTATCCTTCCTCGCCATCCACCACGCCGCACTACTCACCGTGCTACACCGCTACACAGGACAAACCGACCTACCCATCGGCTCCATCCTCTCCGGCCGCACCCACACC
>NZ_LGEB01000129.1:0-705 GCF_001279555.1 Micromonospora sp. NRRL B-16802
CGCGGGTGGAATGCCTGGCCCGGCCCGGTGGTTGTAGACCTCCGAACGACCGTGGCGCCGGCTCGACGCGGCTGCCGATGGATGGCCCGCCCCGGGAATTGCCCCGGCCCCCGGGTGGTTACACATGGACCGGCCGCTAGAGGCGCCCCCCGCGCCCGGCCGCCGTGATGACTTTCCCCCCTTTGTTTTGTGCAGTGCCGGACGAGGTGCTGACACCTGTGCGCCGTCCCCCCGGGTGGTGTGTGGGTGTTTCCTACCCCCGAAGGAGCTACCCCCATGAACACGATCATTCGTAAGAGCGTGCTGTCCGTTGCTGGTCTCGCGTTCGCCGGTGGTGTTTTCGCCGGCCCGATCGCCGGCCACGCCGATGGCGCTGCGCCGGTGGGTGTCAAGCCGGTGGCGGTGGTGCAGGCCGACAAGCCTGATACCGGCAAGTTGATCCCGCACGGCACGCAGGGCGCGCAGTCCCGGATCGCCCTCAACGACGAGCAGACCGCCAACGTGAAGGCGATCATCGCCGCGACGAAGAAGGCCGGCATGCCTGAGCGGGCCGCGGTGATCTCGATCGGTACGAGTCTGCAGGAGTCGAAGTTGGAGAACCTGGGTCACCTGGGTGACCGCAACGACCACGACTCGCAGGGCTTGTTCCAGCAGCGTCCGAGCTCGGGTTGGGGTACGCCGGAGCAGATCACCGACCCCGACTAC
>NZ_LGEB01000130.1:0-663 GCF_001279555.1 Micromonospora sp. NRRL B-16802
TCCGCGACGGCGATATTAGGTGAGGCCCGGGGACACTGGATCACACCGACACTGTCCACAACCCGCCCCACCACAACCTTGTTCCCAACCCGCACCCGCCGCGCGGCACCCGCACCTACTGTGCCCGTCGCGCGGCACTCGCGCCCGTCGCGGGGCTGAATCTTGGACAGCTTCCGTCCGTGGCTAACGGAAACTGTCCAAGATTCAGCGACGGCGGGTATGCGGGCGGTGGATATGCCGCTGGCCGGCACCCCGGAGTGGGGTGCCGGCCAGCGGATCTTGCGGTGCTGTGGGGTGGGTCAGCTGTTCCAGTACTGGGCGACCAGGTCAGCGGCCTGCTGCTCCCACTGGGCGTAGGCGTCCGGGTACGCCGAGACCTGCACGGTCTGCGCGGCCACGGTCAACGGCATGTCCTGCCAGCCGTCAACCTGCTTCAAACCCTTCAGAAAGGCGGTGGTGGAGTAGTCGGGGTCGGTGATCTGCTCCGGCGTACCCCAACCCGAGCTCGGGCGCTGCTGGAACAAGCCCTGCGAGTCGTGATCGTTGCGGTCACCCAGGTGACCCAGGTTCTCCAGCTTCGACTCCTGCAGGCTCGTGCCGATCGAGATGACCGCGGCCCGCTCGGGCATGCCGGCCTTCTTCGTGGCGGCGATGATCGCCTTG
>NZ_LGEB01000131.1:0-660 GCF_001279555.1 Micromonospora sp. NRRL B-16802
TCGGGTAGGCGGGTGGTGTCGAGTTTGCCGTTGGGGGTCAGTGGTAGTTCGGGAAGTGTGATGAGGGTGGTGGGGACCATGTAGGTGGGGAGGCGGTCGGCGAGGTGGCGGCGGAGGTGGTTGAGGTCGGGTTGTCCGGTGAGGTAGGCGACGAGTTGGGTGTCGTTGTGTAGCTGGACGGTGCATTGGCGTACGTCGGGGTGTTGGGCGATGGTGTGTTCGATCTCGCTGAGTTCGACGCGTTGGCCGCGCAGCTTGACCTGCCGATCGGTCCGGCCGAGGTACTCGATGGCCCCGTCGGAGCGCCAACGGGCGAGGTCACCGGTGGCGTACATGCGGTGCCCGGGTGGGCCGTACGGGTCGGCCAGGAAGCTACGGGCGGTCAGTCCCGGCCGGTTGTGGTAGCCGTAGGCGACACCGGTGCCAGCGATGTGGAGTTCCCCGGCGACGCCGATCGGCGTCGGCCGCAGCCGGCGATCCAACACGTAGGCGCGGATGTTGGCGATGGGCGCTCCGATGGGCACCGTGGTGGAGTCCGGTTCGCATTGCCAGGCGGTGACCTCGATGGATGCTTCGGTGGGTCCGTAGAGGTTGTGGAGTTCGATGTGGGGCCAGGTGGTGAGGAAGCGGTGTGCGGTGTCTGGTGGTAGTGCTTCGCCG
>NZ_LGEB01000132.1:0-226968 GCF_001279555.1 Micromonospora sp. NRRL B-16802
TTGTTGGATGAGCCGGAGGTGTATGGGTTGCCGCCGGATCCGGTGGTGACGACGCGGGATCTGCCGGCGATGTGGAAACGCGCAGGCCTCGCCGCACTGGCCATGGCGGCGGCTACCGTCGTCGCGTTCGCCGGGAGATCCTCGTGAGTCCACACCGCCCGCAGGTCGGCGACCTGTTCCGCCGCTTCCGCGACCGCCAGGCCGCCGACAGCGCCCGCGACCGCCAGGCCGCCGACAGCGCCCGCGACCGCCAGGCCGCCGACAGCGCCCGCGACCGCCAGGCCGCCGACAGCGCCCGCCGCGGCCCCCAGGCCGACGAGCGCCCAGGCCAAGCCGCCGACCCCAACCGCCAAGCCGTCGACCAACTCCCCGCCCGCAGCCCCAAACGGCGGGGTGGCCGGCGCGGCGGTGGCGAGGACATCCGGGTGCCGGAAGCCGAATTCACCTCGTACTACGGCAGGCCGATCCTCAAGCCGCCGGTGTGGAAGTGGGACATCGCCGCGTACCTGTTCACCGGCGGGCTGGCCGCCGGCTCGTCACTGCTCGCCGCCGGGGGACAGGTCACCGGGCGGCCGGCGCTGCGCCGAGCGGGCCGGGTCACGGCCCTGGCCGCCGTGAGCGCCAGCGCCGTGTTCCTGATCCGGGACCTGGGCCGGCCGGAGCGGTTCCACCACATGCTGCGGGTGGCAAAGCCGACCTCGCCCATGTCGGTGGGCACCTGGATTCTCACGGCGTTCGGGCCGGCCGCCGGTGTCGCCGCGATCGCCGAGGGCGCCGGCCTGCTGCCCCGGCGTGGGCTGCTCGGGCTCGTCGGCCGGGCACTGCCACCCGCCGGGCACGCCGCTGGGCTGGTCGCCGCCGCCACGGCTCCGGCGCTTGCCACGTACACAGGGGTGTTGCTCGCCGACACGGCGGTGCCGTCGTGGCATGAGGCGTACCCCGAGTTGCCTGTCGTCTTCGCGGGCAGCGCGTTGGCCAGCGGCGCCGGCGTGGGTCTGCTCGCCGCGCCGCCCGCCGAGGCCGGGCCGGCCCGGCGGATGGCGGTGGCCGGCGCGGCCCTGGAACTGTACGGCGCGCACCGGGTGGAGACCCGGCTCGGGTTGCTCAGCGAGCCCTACCGGCAGGGCCGGCCCGGTCGGTTGCTGCGCGCCGGTCGGCTGTTGACCGCCGCCGGGGTCACCGGGGCGGTGCTGGGCCGGCGCAGCCGGGCGGTCGGTGCGCTGTCCGGTGCCGCGTTGCTGGCGGCGTCGGTGGTCACCCGGTTCGGCATCTTCTACGGCGGTGTGGTGTCGGCGCGCGACCCGCGTTACACGGTGGTGCCGCAACGCGAGAGGGTGAACGCGCGGCGGACCAGGACGGATCTGCCGGCTGACTGAGCGGCCACGTCGGCGTTGTGATCGAATGTCCGACGGAGGCGTTCAGGCGGCTGGTGCCCCTCCCGGTCTTCAAAACCGGTGTGGTCCGGGACCCGGGCCAGGCGGGTTCGATTCCCGTCCGTCTCCGCCAAGCGGCAGGAGATGAGGCGATGCGCGACGGCGATCCGCGACGTCGGGTGCCCCGCACCGACACGTTGCTGGCCGACCCGCAGTTGGTCGCGGCAGCCGCGTCCCTGGGCCGGGACCGGGTCAAGGCGCTCGTCGTCCGGGCGCAGGAGCGGGCCCGCCGAGGTGAGATCAACCCCGACGAGGTACGGGACGCCGCCGTCGCCGCGTTGCCGGCCCCGGCGCCCCGTGCGGTGCTGAACGCCACGGGCGTCGTGCTGCACACCAATCTGGGCCGGGCGGCGTTGTCGTCCGCCGCTGTGGCAGCAGTCGTGGCAGCCGCCGGTCACACCGACGTCGAGCTGGACCTGACCACCGGGCGACGTGCCCGCCGGGGCCGGGACGCCCTCGACGCGCTCGCCGCCGCCGTGCCCGACGCGGACGCCGTGCACGTGGTCAACAACGGCGCGGCCGCGCTGGTGTTGGCCGCCACCGCGTTGGCCGCCGGTCGGGAGATCGTGGTCAGCCGGGGCGAGCTTGTCGAGATCGGGGACGGGTTCCGCCTGCCCGACCTGCTGGAGAGCACCGGCGCCCGGCTGCGGGAGGTGGGAACCACCAACCGCACCACACTCGCGGACTACGCCGCGGTGATCGGCCCGCAGACCGGCTTCGTGCTCAAGGTGCATCCGTCGAACTTCAAGGTCACCGGCTTCACCTCGGCCACGTCGGTACGACAACTGGCAACGCTCGAGGTGCCTGTGGTCGCCGACATCGGCTCCGGCCTGCTCGCCGCGGACCCGCTGCTGCCCGACGAACCGAACGCGGCGGACACCCTGCGCGCCGGGGCCGCGCTCGTCACCGCCAGCGGCGACAAGCTGCTCGGCGGCCCGCAGGCGGGGCTGCTGCTCGGCGACGCCGAGCTGATCGACAGGCTGCGCCGCCACCCCCTGGCCCGTGCGCTGCGCGTCGACAAGCTCACCCTGGCCGCGCTCGGCGCCACAGTGCACCAACCCGACACGCCGACCCGGATGGCGCTGCACGCCGACCCGGGCGCCCTGCGCGAGCGGGTGGAGCGGTTACGCGACAGGCTCGGCGCCGACGGCCGCAAGGCCGAGGTGGTACCGGCCGTCGCCGTGGTCGGCGGGGGCGGCGCACCCGGTGTCGAGCTGGGCTCGTGGGCGCTGAGCCTGCCCGAACGGTACGCGGCGCCGCTGCGTACCGGAGAGCAGCCGATCCTCGGCCGTGTGGTGCGTGGTCGGCTTCTGCTCGACCTGCGCTGCGTACCCGCCGACGCCGACGAGGCCGTCCGGATGGCCGTGCTGCGGGTACCGGGGGACGACTGAGCATGTTCGTCGTCGCCACCGCCGGGCACGTGGACCACGGCAAGTCGACGTTGGTCCGGGCGTTGACGGGGATGGAGCCGGACCGGTGGGCTGAGGAACGCCGCCGGGGCATGACAATCGACCTGGGTTTCGCCTGGACGACGCTGCCGTCCGGCGCCACGATCGCGTTCGTCGACGTGCCCGGTCACGAGCGGTTCGTGCCGAACATGCTCGCCGGTGTCGGCCCGGTGCCCGCCGCGCTGATCGTGGTGGCCGCCGACGAGGGTTGGATGCCGCAGTCCGCCGAGCATCTGGCCGCGCTCGACGCGCTCGGCGTCGCGTACGGCCTGCTTGCGGTGACCCGCGCGGACCTGGCCGACCCGGGACCGGCGACGGCCCAGGCCCTCGCCGAGATCGCCGGGACAAGCCTCGGCGCGGTGGAGGCGGTGGCGGTCAGTGGTCTGACCGGTGCCGGCCTGCCGGACCTGCGTGCCGCCCTGGACCGGCTGGCCGCCGGCCTGCCCGCCCCGGCCGTGGACGACCCGGTCCGGCTCTGGGTGGACCGCAGTTTCACAGTGCGCGGCAGCGGCACCGTGGTCACCGGCACGCTGGGCGCCGGTCAGCTGCGGGTGGGCGACGAGTTGGAAGTGGCCGGCACGCAGGAGACGGTCCGGGTCCGCGGTCTGCACTCGCTGGGCGAGGCCCGGCCGGACGTGGCGGCGGTCGCCCGGGTGGCGGTCAACCTCCGGGGTACGTCGCGCGACCGGATCGGCCGGGGCGACGCGCTGCTCACCCCGGGCCGGTTCCACCGCACCGACCTCGTCGACGTGCGGCTCACCGGTGACCCGGCCGCCGACCTGCCGGCGGCCCTCACCCTGCACGTCGGGTCGGCGGCGGTGCCGGTGCGGGTCCGACCGCTCGGCGCGGACACCGTGCGGCTCCGGTTGGCGCGGCCGCTGCCGCTGCTGGTGGGCGACCGGGCGCTGCTGCGCGATCCGGGCCGGCACCACGTGGCCGGCGGCGTACGGGTGCTGGACGTCGCGCCCCCGCCGCTGGCCCGCAGGGGTGCTGCCGCTGCCCGCGCGCAGGTCCTCGCCGACCTGGACGGTCGACCCGACCTGGCTGGGGAACTGCGCCGCCGTCGACTGGTCCGCGCCGGCACGCTCATCCGCATGGGCGTGCCGGCGCACGGCGAGCCGGTGGCCGGTGACTGGCTGGCCGACCCCGCGCACTGGCGGCGGCTCGGCGACCAGGTGACCGAGGAGGTCACCCGCTACGCGCGGGAACACCCGCTGGAGCCGGGCATGCCTGTGGAGGTGCTGCGGCAGCGCCTGGCACTGCCCGACCGGGTGCTTGTCGAGGCCCTGATCCGACCGCCTCTGCGTGTCCACGCGGGTCGGGTCGGTGCGGCGGGCGTGGCCGATCTGCCCGAGCCGGTGGCCCAGGCCGTGCAGCGGGTCCGCGACGAGTACGGCGACAGGCCGTTCCGCGCCCCCGAGGCGGACCACCTCGTCGACCTGGGCCTGGGTCCCCGGGAGATCGGCGCCGCCGTGCGCGCCGGGGCTCTCCTGCGGCTGGCCGACAACGTGGTGCTGCTGCCCGACGCGCTCGACGACGCGGTCCGGGTGTTGGCCGGGCTGCCCCAGCCGTTCACCCTGTCGGCGGCCCGGCAGGCGCTTGGCACCACCCGCCGGGTGGCGGTGCCGCTGCTGGAGTTGCTGGATCGCCGGGGCGCGACCCGCCGACTGCCCGACGACGCCCGGATCGTCGTCACCTGAGGGCGTCGCGGAATCCCGGGCCTGCCGCACGTCCTGGCCCGGGTCGAGCGCCTGATCAGTCCAGGTCGGACATGTCGAGCACGAAGCGGTAGCGGACGTCGTTTCGCCGGAGGCGGTCGAGTGCCGTGTCCACCTGCGCCGACGGGAGGACCTCGACGTCGGCGGCGATGCCGTTGTCGGCGCAGAACTGGAGCATCCGGGCGGTCGCGGGACGGCCTCCGCTGCCCGCGGAACTGAGCTTCTTGCGTCCGATGAGCAGGTCAGTGGCCTCGACGGTGACCTGGCCCAGGTAGCCGAGGAGGCTGAGGGTGCCGTCCATCGCCACAAGCTTCAGGTACGGGGCGAGGTCGTGAGGTGCGGAGATGGTGTCGATGACGACGTCGAAGGTGTCGCGTGCCGCGGCCATCTGCTGCGTGTCGGTGGAGTCGATGAGGTCGCGGGCGCCGAGCCGGCGGGCGTCGTCGCGCTTGTCCTTGGTGCGGCTGATGGCTGTCGTGGTGGCGCCGAGCGCCACTGCCATCTTGACAGCGAGGTGGCCCAGGCCGCCGAGCCCGGCCACGGCGATGCGACTGCCGGGGCCCACTCCGAGGGAGTGCAGGGGTTCCCAGACGGTGACGCCCGCGCACAGGAGTGGTGCGGCGGCGGCCGGGTCGAGGCCGGAGGGGAGGGGGTAGGCGAACGCGTCGCGGACGACGTACTCGCGGGAGAAACCGCCCAGTGTGGTCGACCCGTCCTGCCGGTCGGTGCCGCCGTAGGTCAGGGTCGGGAAGGAGTGGCAGAAGTTCTCCTGGCCGGCCCTGCACATGCCGCACGTGCCGCAGGAGTCGACGATGTTGCCAACCGCGACGTGGTCGCCGATCGAGAAGGCGGTCACCTCGGGGCCGGTCGCGGTCACCACGCCGGTGAACTCGTGACCGGGCACCAGGAGTGTTTGCCTGTCGTGGTCGCGCAGGGCGTGCAGGTCGCTGTGGCACACGCCGCAGTAGTCGACCCGCACCGCGATGTCGTCCGGTCGCAGGTCGCGGCGCTGGATGTCGGTACGCCGCAGTGTGGCCGGGCCGGCGGCCCGCCATCCGGTGGTGGTTCGCATGTACGTCAACCTTCCAACAGACTGTTCGGTCTGTTTCAACGTAGACGTGAATTCGGCCTGCGGCAAACCAACCGGTCTGTTTGCTAAAGTGGGAGCATGTCGGCACAGCCCCAGACCTCGCGAGGCGCCGCGACGTACCAGCGCATCCTGGACGCGGCCACCGAGGAGTTCGCCCAACACGGCATCGCCGGGGCACGCATCGACCGCATCGTGTCGGCCGCACGCACCAACAAGGCGCAGCTCTACGCCTACTTCGGTGACAAGGAACGCCTCTTCGACGCGATCTTCCTCAGCTCGCTGGAGCGCATCACCAACGTCGTGCCCATCGACGCCGACGATCTCGCCGACTGGGCCGTTCGCCTCTACGACGAATACCTGCGCCGTCCCGACCTCATCCGGCTGGCGACCTGGACCCGGCTGGAGCGCCGGCCCGCCGGGCACCTCGTCGAGACCCACGAGCACTACGACGATCGCAAACTGGCAGCCATCGCCGAGGCCCAGGCCGCGGGCCGGATCCGCGCGGGCGACCCGTTCGACATCCTGGCCATGGTGATCGCCATGTCCATGGCCTGGTCGCCGGTCAGCAACGTCTACGCGGCAAGTGACCAGGAGCCCGACGACGTGCACGACAAGCGCCGCGCCCTGCTGCATGACTGCGTCCGGAGAGCCACCGCTCCGGCCGAGCAGGATCGACCGCGCCGCTGACCGCTGCCGCTCGCCTGCGCTCCGGTGCTCCAACCGACCCCGCAGTCGGCGACGGTCACCTACGGTGACGGCATGGACCCTTCGGCGGTCTGGCGGGACCGGCAGCACAAATGGCGGATCGAGGCGTACCGCGCGCCGGACCTGCGGTTCGCCATCTACGCCACGAACGGCCCCACCGAGTCGGTTCCGCTGTGGCTGTTCGGCATGTCGGCGCTGGCCCGGTGGCTGATGACGCACTCCATCTCGCTGGACGACCTGGAGGTCGACTGAGCGCCCCGAAACCGGACCAGGGCCGGGTGCGCTGCGGTTGAGTGACCTGAGGTGGCGAACGGGGGTACGCGATGGGCAGCCAGCTCGGGCAGTTGGTGCTGGTGGCCGTGCTGATCCTTGTCAACGCGGCGCTCTCCGGCAGCGAGATGGCGTTGGTGACGCTGCGAGAGGGGCAGCTGCGGCGGTTGGGGCGGCGAACCCGTACCGGCGAGCGGCTGGTGCGGCTGTCGCGCGATCCGAACCGCTACCTGGCCACCATCCAGTTGGGCATCACCCTGGCCGGGTTCCTGGCCTCGGCGGCGGCTGCGGTGTCGCTTGCCCAACCGCTCGTGGCGCCGCTGGGTTTCCTCGGCGCGGCGGCCCGCCCCGCCGCGATCGTGGTGGTGACCGTGGCGTTGACCTTCGTGACGCTGGTGTTCGGTGAGCTGGCGCCGAAACGGTTGGCAATGCAGCGGGCGGAGCGGTGGGCGCTGCTCAGCGCCCGGCCACTGGACCTGCTCGCCCGGGTGTCCCGACCGGCAGTCTGGCTGCTCAGCTGGGCCACCGACGTGGTGGTCCGGCTGGCCGGCGGCGACCCCCGGGCCAGCCGTGAGGAGATGACCGAGGACGAGCTGCGGGAGATGCTCGTCAGCCGGCGTGGGCTCTCGGCGCAGCAGCGGGAGATCCTGACCGGTGCCTTCGACATCGCCGGCCGGACGCTCCGCGAGATCCTGGTGCCCCGGCGGGAGGTGACCACCCTGCCGGCCGACCTTCCCGTAGGCGAGGGTGTCCGTCGGCTGGCCGCCGCCGGACGGTCCCGCGCGCCAGTGACCGGTCCCGGCGGGCTTGACGACGTGATCGGCGTGGTGCACATCCGCGACCTGGTGCAGTCGGGCGTGGGCACTGTGCAGGAGCGGGGGAGGCCGCCACTGCTGTTGCCGGTCACCCTCCCGGTCGCCGACGCGCTGCGCCAGTTGCGCCAGGAGCACCAGCAACTGGCGCTCGTCGTCGACGAGCACGGCGGCATCGACGGCATGATCACCCTGGAGGACCTGCTGGCCGAGGTGGTCGGCGAGTTGTACGACGAGACCGACAGGGACGTACAGGACGTGACACCCGAGCCGGACGGGTCGCTGCTGGTGCCCGGTGACTTCCCACTGCACGACCTGCCCGACCTGGGGGTGCGTCTGAGCTTTCCGCTGTCGCGGGAGTACACGACGGTGGCCGGTCTGGTGCTGGCGCGGCTGGGTCATCTGCCGCGTGCGCCGGGCGAGACGGTGCGGCTGCCCGGGTTGACCATCGAGGTGGTGGAGGTCGCCGACCGGGCGGTACGGCGGGTGCGGCTACGCGGCTTCGTCGTCGACAGGCACGCCGGAGGCCACCCGGACGGTGGATGATCCGTCCAAAACATCCCGAAGTGGCGTCGTGCTGCCTACGGTGCGGTATGTGAAGGACCAAGGTTTTCGCAAGGTGGTCACAGTGCTCGCCGGCCTCGCGGTGATCTACTTCGGCAGCGCGGGCCGCAGCCCCGAGGAGGGCCGAGGCATCTCCGGCGGGGTGATCGTCCTGGCGCTGCTCGCCGCGCTGCTGGTGTGGCACCTGACCCGACCGGGTGACAAGACGGTCAAGTGAGCGCCTCAGCCGGCGGCGACGCGGGTGACCTCGCCTGCGGATTCCTCCCCGAGCGCCACCCGGACCAGTGCCGAGGCGAGGCGGCCGAACTCCGGCCCGTCGACAAGCCCGGCCAGCCGGTCCGGTGAGCCGGGCAGACCGAGCCGCTTCGCGCCGGCCAGCGCGCGCCGGTCGGCGTACGGGCGCAGGTCGGACCAGACCGTCTGTGCCTCGCGCAGGTAGATGTCCGCGCCGGTGGGCCCGATGCCGGGAAACTCGGTGAGCCGTCGGCGCAGCCCGGCCGGGTCGCCCTGAGCCTCCCGGTGCAGCCGCCGCAGGTCGCCGTGCCAGCGGTCCAGGCACAGTCGCGCGCCGGTGCCGAGCATCGTGGCGGTCCGCTCGTCGTAGCGGCGGTAGTGACCCCTGCCGAGCGCGTCGACCCGCTGCTGCCAGGTGGCCGCCTCCATCGCCTGCGGCGTGCGGTAGCCGGCCGCGAACAACTCCCGTGCGGCGTCGACAGCCACGCACGCCCGGATCCGGGTGCTCAGGAGGGTGGCCAGCACCAGCAACTGGTACAGCGGCCCTGGTCGGTCGGCGAGCCGGATCCCGGCCTCCTCCGCGTACGTGTCGCCCCGCCGGTCCAGCAGGACCCGCACCACCGCTCGATCGTCGCCCACACCGGGTGGGTACCCGCCCCGCGACCGGCTAGCCCTCACGTCGGCAGCGAGCCGGTGCGCGGGGCCGGAATGCCGTCGGGCGGGGCGGGTATGCCGGCGGTGGAGGCGGTCGATGCCGCCTGCCGTACCTGGAGGGAGACACTCGTGGTCAACCCGCAGCAGGAGGAGTTCCGGCGTAACGCCAAGGGAGCTACCAGTCAGGACAGCAAGGGGCCCACGCCGACCGGGCACCCGCGCAACAGGGGTTCGTCGCGCGGAGACGCCGGTCGGCCGGTGCCCAAGGGCCAGGTGTCGCCGTACGGCCCGGCGGGTGAGCCGGTCGCCGAGGACGACAGCGACACCCGGGCCTAACTGTCGCGACGTGACGGCCGCCGCAGCCTGTTCCAGGTTGCGGCGGCCGTCAGCCCGTATGCCAGGTGCGGAACGATGTCCGAGACCCAGTCGGAGCGTCCCCACGTCCGCGGGTTGCTGATACCCAGGGCGGTGATGGACCCGTCGGTCATGGCCATGACGCCAGCGCCGAGCACACCGGTGGCCAGTGGCAGTGACTGCCGCCGACCGCCGGCGTAGAGCGCGAACGCCATGCCGGCCGCGATGCCCAGCCCGTAGCCGATCAACGGCCCCAGCCCGGAGCGGCGGGTCGCCGCCCGGGGCTCCGGTCCGAGGTCCACGTGCGCGATGTCGGCCAGCCGGCCGACGGTCTGCTCCGCGGTGGTGCTCGCCGGCCGTGCCCGCAGGGCGATGTCCAGGTAGCCGACCACGTTCAGCGCTGTGCTGCCGACGGCGCCCGCGATGGCGCCGTCGGCCAGGTCGACCCTCCTCACTTCGGATCGCCCGGTTCGCGCTCACCCTTGGGGCCGTAGGTGCGCTCGCCGCGCACGACGCCCCGCTGGCCGCGATCCTCCTGGAGGATCTTGTTGGCGACCTGGTTCGCCTTACCGTCGGGCACCCGCCGTCCGGAGTCGTCGATGGCGTTGCGCAGCCGCGCCCGCTGCTTGTCGTACGCGTTGCTTCCCGGCCGTGGTCCTGGCATCTGCTGCCTCCTTCGTCGCCGTTGGCGTACCGCGGCCGTCTACCCGTCCTGCGGCGGGTCAACCCCGGTGGTCAGCGGGGCGCGCGGACGATGGCGACGGGACAGTGGGCGTGGTGCAGCACGGCCTGGCTCACCGACCCCAGCAGCAACCCGGTCACCTCGCCTCTGCCGTGGCCGCCGACGACGACGAGTTGGGCGGAACGGGACGCCTCGGTGAGCACGGTGCGGGCCCGGCCGCGGGTGGCCACCCCGGTCAGTCGCAGCCCGGGGTGGCTCTCGACCAGCCCGGCCAGCCATCCGGCGAGCACCTGTTCCTGCTCGGCGCGCAGCCCGTCGGCGTCGTACACCAGGGGTTGCATGTCGCCGGGGCCGCGGCTGCCCGGATGGCGGTAGGCGTGCACGGCGTGCAGCGGCACGTCGCGCGTCAGGGCGGTCTCGGCCGCGAATTCGGCGGCGAGTCGGGACGCCGCCGAGCCGTCCATCCCCACCACCACCGGCTCGTCCGGGCGTTGCTCGCCGCGGGTCACGAGGACCGGGCAGTCGGCGTACGCGGCGACCTGCACCGCCACCGAGCCGATGATCAGCGCGGTGAAGCCGCCCATTCCCCGGTCGCCGAGCACGATGAGCGCCGCGCTGGGGGACTCGCCGATCAGCACCGCTGCGGCCTCGCCGTCGATGATCTCGCCGGAGATCGACAGGCCGGGCACGGTGGCCTCGGCTTCGGCCACAGCGGCGGCGACAAGTTCCTCTGCCTGGTGGCGCAGACCGCCGCCGGGCGGCGCGTCCGGAGCGGGGGAGTCCGGCACGTGCAGCAGCGGCCAGATGAAGCCGTGGACGACCCGCAGCGGCCGGTGCCGGCGGGCTGCCTCGGCGGCGGCCAGGCGTACCGCTCGTAGGGACTGCCCCGAGCCGTCCACGCCGACCACGACCGCCGCGCTGTCCGCCGAGTTCACTGTCCACCTCCTGCCCGGCCAGTATCGCGGGCGTGGCGGCTCGGCGGAGCGATACCGCCGAGCGGGTCCGGGTCGGTACGCTGATTGCCGACCGCCGGAGGGAGCGTCGTCGATGGGTGAACCGGCCGAGCCGAGCACCGCCCGCATGATCGACTTTTGGTTGGGCGGGGAGCATCATTTCCCGGTCGACGTGGCCGCCGCGCACGCCTTCGAGCAGGCGTACGGGCCGTGTGCGCCGGTCTTTCGCGAGCTGCGGGCCTTCCTGGGCCGGGCGGTGCGGGCGATGAGCGAGCAGGGCGTGGACGGTTTCCTGGTCTTCGGCGCGGGGGTGCCCACGATGGGCAACGTGCACGAGGTCGCCACCGACGCCACAGTGCTCTACACCGACGTGGATCCGGTCACCATCCGGTTGGGGCAGAGCATCCTCGCCGACAGCGACCGGGCCGGCTACGGCCGCGGTGACGCCACCGACATCGGCACCATCGATCCGTCGCAGCTGCACCGTTTCGTCCCGGGCTGGGGGCGGCGGCCGGTGGGGGTGGTGTTCCTCGGGCTCGCGGCGTTCCTCGACGACGACACGCTGACCCGGACGCTCGACGAGCTGTACGCGGCGGCCGCGCCGGGCAGCCTGCTGGCGGTGGATTTCGACACCGAGGAGTTGGCAGGCTATCCGCAGGCGCTGGCGATGATGGGGCCGGCGTTCCGGATGCGTCCTCCGGCGGCGTTCGCGCCGCTGCTGGGCCGGTGGCGGCCGACGTCCGACGGGATCGTTCCGGTCAACAGGTGGCGACCGGACGGCCCGCCGGTGGAGGTGCCGGACGCGTTCCACGGGGTGCTGGCCACGCGCGACGCCGACTGACCCGCGCCGACCGGCTGTCCGGCGGCGTCCGTATGATGCTTGCCCTGTAGCAAGTTTCTGGAGGAGCGAGCATGGTGGACGCGCCGGACGTGGTGTCGCGCGCGCTGCGGGAGGCCCCACCGGACCAGTTGGCGGAAGCCGCGGACCGGGCGATCCGTTCGGCGCTGGGCGCGGTACGCACCGACGTGTTCGTCGCCGACTACCGGATCAGCGGGCTGTGGCCGGTGCTGGACCCGGATCTGCCGGCGGCAGGCTTCCTGGCCTGCCACAGCGTGGCACAGCGCTGTTTCAGCAGTCAGCAGCCGGTGCGCGACGGCGCCGAGGGCGGCGGGTGTCGGCTCTACCTGCCGCTGACGGTGTGGGGGGAGCGGCTCGGTGTGCTGCTCATCGAGTTGCCGTCGGTGCCCGGCCCGGCCCTCACGGGTCGCGCCACCGACATCGCCGGCGACCTGGCGGTGGCGTTGCGGGCCGCCGATCGCGAGACCGACCGTTACCGCCGGGTTCGTCGGCGTGAACGGCTGAGCATGGCCGCGGAGATGCAGTGGGACCTGCTGCCGGGTCGCAGCGTGGCGCACCGCGCGTTTGACCTGGCGGGTCAGCTGGAGCCGGCGTACACGGTCGGTGGTGACCACTTCGACTGGTCGTTGGACGGTGACCGGCTCACGCTGACGGTGCTCAACGGTGAGGGCAATGGTCTGGCGGCGTCGCTGCTGACCTCGGTGACAGTCAACGCGATGCGCAACGCGCGGCGTTCTGACGGTGGTCTCGTGGAGCAGGCGGAGCTGGCCTCGGACACGGTCTTCTACCAGCACCGGGGGCATCGGCACGTGGCGACGTTGCTGCTGGAGCTGGACATCCCGACGGGGCTGATGCGGGCGGTCGACGCCGGGTCGCCGCACATGTTGCGGATGCGCGGCAAGACGGTCGAGCCGATCAGCCTGGAGCAGCAGTTGCCGCTGGGAATGTTCGCCGAGACCCGTTACGAGGTGCAGGAGTTCCAGCTCACGCCGGGGGAGCGGGTCTTCGTGGTCAGTGACGGCGTGTGGGCCGCGGAGCCGGCCGGCCGGGAGCCGTACGGTCAGAGGGCGATGGCGCGTTCTCTGCGTGCCACGCGGTTGCAGCCAGCGGCCGAAGCGGTTGGTACGGTGATGCGCGAACTGCACGCCTATCACGCGGATTCCGACTTGCGCGACGACGCGGTCGTGGTCTGCCTGGATTGGCACGGTCCGCGCGAGCGGAACGGCGGATGAGGATCAGCGCCGCGCCGGGCGGGCACCAGCGCGACGACGGCAGGGGACATCAGGTGGATCGACCTGTGGATCTCGCCTCGGCGATCGACGCGGCCGCCGAGACGCTGATCGCCGTACTTGAGTCGGCGTCGTTGCGGCATCCCGTGCCGCCGACCCAGCTGCGGGTGCTGGCGCTGATCAGCAGCCGGCCGGAGACCAACGTCAACGGGTTGGCCGAGTTGTTGGACGTGGTGCCGTCGTCGGCCAGCCGGCTCTGTGACCGGTTGGAGGCGACGGGTCTGCTGCGCCGGGTGGCCGACCCGCGGGATCGGCGGGAGGTGCGGCTGGTGCCGACGGCGGCGGCGCAGACCCTGCTGTCTGAGCTGGCGCAGCGGCGCCAGAGCGCGGTGCAGGTGGTGTTGGATCGGATGCCGCCCCGGATGCAGCAGGACCTGTTGCAGGCGTTGCATGCCTTCGCCCGGGCGGCCAGCCAGACGGTGCCGGAGCAGCAGCCCGATGCGGCGGCCGTGCAGACGGCCTGAGCGTTCAACCTTGAACTAGCATCCTAGGACGCTCTACGCGTGGTGATCCACGCCACAACAGGTGAACGCCGCACCGACGAGCGGGCAGCGGCACCCGGCGCTCGGGCACGAGCCCGATATAGTGGCAGCGCACTCACCCGGCCCGTGATCATCGAGATCGCGGGCCGCATCAGGGAACGGGTCCCGCCCCGGGGCCGCAGGGGAGCCGGCGTTGCCGGCCCGACAGCGCGTACGACCTCCGCCGCGCCGATGACGGCCGGTGCCGGAGCGTGCCGTGGAGGAGGTTCGGTGTCGAGTCGGCCGGCTCGGGCAGAGCATCCGCGGGACATCGACGACCAGGCCCCGAGCAACCAGGTGCTCACCCTTCCCAACCTGATCAGCTTCGGGCGGCTGCTGGGCGTACCGATCTTCCTGTACCTGTTCCTTGTGGAGCGCGCGGACGTGGCGGCCGTGATCGTGCTGGCCATCGGCGGCACGACCGACTGGGTGGACGGCTGGATCGCCCGCCGGATGCGCCAGGTGAGCCGACTGGGGGAGTTGCTCGACCCGCTGGCAGACCGGCTCTACATCCTCGCCACCCTTGTCGCCTTCACCGTGCGGGAGGTGGTGCCGTGGCAGTTCACCGCGGCGCTGCTGGCGCGGGAGTTGCTGCTGCTCGGCTCGCTGGCGGTGCTGCGCCGCTACGGGTACGGCCCGCCCCCGGTGCACTACGTCGGTAAGACCGCCACGTTCCTGTTGCTGGCGGCGTTCCCGGTGCTGTTGTTGGCGACCGCGGCGAGCGGGGTGGCCACGGCTGCCGCCGCCATCGGCTGGGGCCTGGCCTGGTGGGGTCTGGTGCTCTACTGGGTGGCCGGCGCGATGTACGTGGTGCAGGCGGCACGGCTGGTGCGCGCGGCACGCGGGCCGGGAGCGGCGGCGTGAGCGCGACCCCGCCTCAGCGGCCGGAGCGGCCACGTCAGGATCGGGTGTACGCGCCGGACTTCCTCACCGAACTGTTCCGCAATCCGCTGGACCCGGGGTACGCCGACGCGGCGACGGCACGCCGGCGCAAGGGTGTGCCGACGCCGGAGCGGGGTTGGCGGGCCTGGTCCGGGCGCTCGGTGAGCCTGGCCGTGGTGGTGGTGCTGGGCTTCCTGTTCGCGGTCGCCTACCGGCAGACGATGGCCGACGAGCCGGGGCGCGCGCAGGCCCGTTCCGGGCTGGTGGCGCAGATCAAGGACCGGGAGAGTCAGACCGACAGGTTGTCGCAGCGTGCGGACCAGCTGCGCGAGGAGGTCAGCCGGCAGCGGGACGCGGCGTTGAGCGGGTCGACGGCGGCGCGACTGCGGGACCTGGAGGCGAGCACCGGGCTGGGCCGGGTGCGCGGCGACGGCGTGGTGGTGCGGTTGGCGGACGCGCCAGGCAACGCGGACGCGGTGACCGGTGCGGGGGCGGGGCCGCCGCGGGTGCTCTACAGCGATCTTCAGGGTGTGGCGAACGCGTTGTGGAGTGCCGGTGCGGAGGCGATCGCCATCAACGGACAGCGGCTGACCTCGACGTCGACGATCCGTTCGGCGGGTGAGGCGATCCTTGTGGATTTCCGGCCGGTGACCGGACCGTACGAGGTGTCGGCGATCGGACCGGGGTCGATGCGTCGCCAGTTCGAGGCGAGCCGTAATGCGGCGTTGATGCGGGAGGTCGCGCAGCAGACGGGCCTGTCGTTCGGTGTGCGGGGCGCTGACGACCTCACCCTGCCGGCGGCGCCGGAGCCGCAGCTACGCTACGCCAAGCCGTCGGTCAGTCCGAGCCCTTCTGTGTCGGGTGGCCGGTCCGGCAGTCCCGGGTCGTCGGGTCCCTCGGCGACCGCTAGCCCTTCCGGAGGTGGCCGATGATCGCGGTGCTGGCGTTGCTCGCCGGTGTGGTGCTCGGGGTGTGGCTTGATCCCACGGTGCCGGCGGCGTTGCAGCCGTACCTGCCGATCGCGGTGGTTGCCGCGTTGGATGCGGTGTTCGGTGGGGTGCGGGCGAAGTTGGACCGCATCTTCGACGACAAGCAGTTCGTGGTGTCGTTCATCTCGAATGTGCTGGTGGCGGGCCTGATCGTGTACCTGGGTGACCAGTTGGGGGTGGGCGGGCAGTTGTCCACCGGTGTGGTCGTCGTGCTGGGTGTGCGGATCTTCGGGAATGTGGCGGCGATCCGCCGGCACCTGTTCCGGGCGTAGGTTTGATGCGATGAGCGACGAGCAGACGGAGACGGGGACGGGTTGGCCGCAGCCGGCGGGTCCGGCGCGGCCGGGTGGCCCGGCGGGTGAGCCGGACCCTCGGCCGGATGCGCCGGATCCGGACGAGCTGAGTCCGTTGGCGCCGCAGGGCCCGGTGGAGGCGGAGCCTCCGGCCGGGGAGCCTGGTGTGGCGCCTGTCGATGACGGTGCGACGGTGGACCTGAGCGCGGTGTCGCGGTCGGAGGAGCCGGTCGAGCGGTCCGACGGGTTGGCGGAGCCGGCTGTGCAGCGGTCGGGGGAGCCGGTGGTTGCTGGCCGGTCGCGGTTGAGTACGGCCGGGGTGATGATCGCGGCGTTGTTGGCGTTGCTGGGTTTCACCCTCGTGGTGCAGTTGAAGACGACGTCGACGGATCCGACGTTGGGGGCGACGCGGCAGGAGGACCTGGTGCGGATCCTGTCGGATCTGGATGCGCGGGAGAACCGGCTTCAGCAGGACATCCGGGCGTTGGAGGACAGCCAGCGGCAGTTGGCCTCGGGTGAGCAGGGCCGCCAGGCGGCGTTGGACGAGGCGACACGTCGGGCGGACGAGCTTGGTGTTCTGGCGGGGACGTTGCCGGCGGTGGGGCCGGGTCTGACGGTGCAGTTCATCAGTGGGGCCAAGCCGATCTCGGCGACGCGGGTGTTGGACGCGGTGCAGGAGCTGCGGGGCGCTGGCGCGGAGGCGATGCAGATCTCCGGTGGTGACCGGACGGCGGTGCGGGTCATCGCGTCGACGTACTTCCTGGACGGGGAGAACGGGTCGTTGGTGGTGGAGGGGCGGCGGTTGGCGCCGCCGTTCACGATCACGGTGATCGGTGATCCGGCGACGATGCGTACGGCATTGAACATTCCTGGCGGGGTGGTCGCGTCGGTCCGGGGTGACGGCGGTAACGTGACGTTTGGGGAGCGTGAGGTTGCCGAGGTTTCGGCGCTGCACGCGCCGATCAGGTTGGAACACGCCCGTCCGGTCTCCTGACCGGCGCGGCCGCGCCGGGCCGGTGGTCCGGGGCACCGATGGATGAGGACGCGTCTGGTGATTCCCGAGGATCTGCGATACACCGCCGAGCATGAGTGGGTGGCGGGTGAGGGCACGGGTTCGGCCCGGGTCGGCATCACGCACTTCGCGCAGGACGCGCTTGGCGACATCGTGTACGTGCAGTTGCCTGAGGTCGGTGCGGTGGTCGCGGCCGGTGATTCGTTGGGTGAGATCGAGTCGACGAAGAGTGTGTCGGAGATCTACGCGCCGGTGGCGGGTACGGTGGCGGCGCGCAACGAGGCGCTTGGTGACACGCCCGAGTTGATCAACTCGGATCCGTATGGTGCGGGTTGGTTGGTGGAGATCACGCCGAATGACCCGACGGCGTTGGACGGGTTGCTGACTGCGGGCGCGTACCAGAAGATCACCGAAGGCTGAGTGTGCTTGATCCGGCGGGCGGGTTGTCTGCGCGCGTCCGGTTGCCCTGCATTTCGGCGCTGGCTAGGCTCGCCCAGTCGACCGAGAAGAAACCATTAGTTGAGCGTTGCGGAATTGCCTTCCCGGGCACGGGGAGCCAGCCGCCGGGTGTTCGAGTGCCCGGCGGCCAGACCCGCCATTACCCGACGCCGACCGAACAGATCCGTGAGGTGGTCCCATGACGCGGCCAGACGACGAGTTCCCCCCGCTCGACGTCACTTCGACGCTCAATCTCGGCTCGCTCGACGAAGTGCTGGAGGGCCCGGACACCGATGTGGTGCCGAGCCGGATGTCCGGTTCGTTGCCGCCCGGTATGGCGCTGCTGGTGGTTCGTCGGGGTCCGAATGCGGGTGCCCGGTTCTTGTTGGACCACGATGTGACGACCAGTGGCCGGCACCCGGACAGTGACATCTTCCTGGACGATGTGACGGTGTCGCGGCGGCATGCTGAGTTCCACCGGGACGGTGGCACCTTCACCGTGCGGGATGTGGGCAGCCTCAACGGCACGTATGTGAATCGTGAGCGGGTCGAGGCGGCCACGTTGAGCAATGGTGACGAGGTTCAGATCGGTAAGTTCCGGGTGGTGTTCATCGCCGGTCCGCGCCCGGAGGAGGAGGCCGGCCGGGGGTGAACGAGCCTGCGGCCTCCACGCCACCCGGGGCGGCCCGGTCCCAGCCGTTGATGAGCATCGGTGAGGTGCTGGGGCAGTTGCGGGTGGATTTCCCGGACACCACGATTTCGAAGCTGCGGTTCCTCGAGGCCGAAGGCCTGGTTGAGCCGCAGCGGACGGCGGCTGGTTACCGGAAGTACAGCTGGGACGATGTGGCGCGGTTGCGGTTCGTGCTGTCCGCGCAGCGGGACCGGTATCTGCCGTTGCGGGTGATCCGTGAGCAGTTGGCGGAGTGGGATTCGTCCGGTGAGCAGCCGGGGCGGTCGCGGCCTTCGTTGGTGGCGGTGGGTCCTGATGGTGCGGTGCCGGGTCGGGAGTCGGCGGAGCCGGCCGAGTCGTCGCAGGTGCGGCTCGGCCGGGCTGATCTGGTGGCCCGTAGTGGGATCGACGACTCGACGTTGGTGGAGTTGGAGCGCCTCGGTGTGCTCGTGTCGGATCCGCCCGGCTGGTACGACGGGGATGCGTTGATCATCGCGTCGGCGGTGGCGGGGTTGGCGGCGTACGGGTTGGAGCCGCGGCATCTGCGGGGTTACCGGAGTGCTGCCGATCGTGAGGTCGGTTTGTTCGCTCAGTTGGTGGCGCCGTTGGCGCGGCAGAGTGATCCGGCGGCGCGGGCGCGGGCTGCGGAGACGGCGCGGGAGTTGGTGGCGTTGTCGGAGCAGTTGCATGCGGCGTTGGTGCGGGTGGGTCTGCGGTCGACGTTGGGTCGGTGATGTGCCGGCTGGGCGGTGGCGGAGCGGAAAGATCTCTTTCGGGAAGAGTGCCGTAGGCTTGCCGGGGTAACCCCTTTCTGGCGCGGGCGTGGTGCTGTAGCGCATGGGACGGCCGTGTTGCGGTCCGTGTACCGTGCAGGGAAGGGCGCGGTGCGTAGGTTGACGACGACACGGAGGCGGCGGTGCGCGAGCTGAGCGTGGTCGGAGTTCGGGTGGAGCTGCCCAGCAACCAGCCGATCGTCCTGCTCAGGGAGGTCGAGGGCGACCGCTATCTGCCGATCTGGATCGGCGCGGTCGAGGCCACGGCCATCGCTTATGAGCAGCAGGGTGTGAAGCCTGCCCGCCCGTTGACGCATGATCTTCTGCGGGACGTGTTGGCGGCGTTGCAGGCGCCGTTGCAGGCGGTGGAGATCACTGAGCTCAAGGAGAACGTGTTCTACGCGGATCTGTTGATCGGCGATGGGGTGCGGGTGTCGGCGCGGCCGAGCGATTCGATCGCGTTGGCGTTGCGGGTTGGTGCGCCGATTCGTTGTGCTGAGCAGGTCCTCAGCGAGGCGGGGATCGTTATCCCTGACGAGCAGGAGGACGAGGTGGAGAAGTTCCGCGAGTTCCTGGAGCAGGTGCGTCCGGAGGATTTCGCGGGCTGACGGGGCTCGGTTCCCGGGTGGGTGTCACTGTTGGTGATGCCCCGGGGCGGGTTGGTGATCTTTCTCGGGTGGCTGTGCGGCGTGTCGCGCCTGTTTCTCCGTGGTAACTCCTGAGCGTGGCGATAGGGTTGCCGTGTCGAGGGGTGCGCGTCCCGGAAACGACGCGTCGCCGCACTGACGGGGAGGTTGTCCGGATGCACGAGCCGCAGGATTCCGATCCGGGTGCACAGTTGAGTGAGCCGGGTGTCTCGGCGACTGAGAGTGATGGCTCGGTGGGCTACCGAGGTGTGACGGCTTGTCACGCGGTGGGCATCAGTTATCGGCAGCTGGATTACTGGGCGCGGACGACGCTTGTGGTGCCGAGCGTGCGGGACGCCTCGGGTTCGGGGACGCAGCGGTTGTATTCGTTCCGGGACCTTGTGGTGTTGAAGGTCGTGAAGCGGTTGTTGGATGCGGGGGTGTCCCTGCAGAACATCCGTAAGGCGATCGAGGCGTTGCGGTCGCGTGGTGTGGAGGATCTGGCGGGGATCACGCTGATCTCTGATGGGACGACCGTGTACGAGTGCCGGTCTCCGGAAGAGGTGGTCGACCTGTTGCAGGGTGGCCAGGGTGTGTTCGGGATCGCGATCGGTGGGGCTTTCAAGGAGATCCAGGGGTCGTTGTCGCATCTGCCTGCGGAGCCGGCGAGTGGCCCTGCGGAGCCGGCGGTGGCGTCCGAGGTGGAGTCGGTGGCCGACGAGTTGGCGGCCCGGCGGGCGCGGCGGCGCGCGGGCTGAGTCCCGTCCCCGCTGTTGCGGGTTCCTTTCGCAGTCCTGTGATCGACTCGCCTTTCTGGAAATCGCGGTGCCCGGGCGCCTCGGGCGCCCCGATTTCCGGGAAGCCGAGCCGAGGCGGTGGTGTTGCCCCGGGTCGGGTCCACTGTGGGGTGCGGTCATGGGCCCTGACCTGGCCGTGGTGACGCTGCGTGTGTGGCGTTGTCGGGAATCGGATAGGGGGGCCCTGACCGGGCGTCAGCGGCACGCTATCGTCCGACACGGTCCATCGGTGTGGCGCCGTGGCGTGAGGGTGGTGCGCCGGTGGCCGTTGCCCCTGCGCGCTGACCCGGCGCGACCCCTCCATTCCTGGAAGGAATGACCGTGACGGTTACGCAAGAAACCGCTCCCTCCTCGCACTACGACCGCATTGGCGGTGCGAACGCTGTGAAGGCGGCCGTCGAGCTGTTCTACGACAAGGTGCTCGCCGACCCTGAGCTGGCGACCTACTTCACCTCTGTGGACATGGCGGGTCAGCGGCGGCATCTCGCGCTGATGCTGGCGGTGGTGCTGGGTGGCCCGGACGAGTACGCGGGCCGTGGGTTGGCCGAGGCGCACCAGCCCTTGGGTATCACTGCGGAGCAGTACGCCAAGGTCGGTGGGCACCTGAGCGCGGCGTTGACCGAGCTGGGGGTTCCGGAGGACATCCTGACCGACGTGCAGGCTGTGCTGGCGCAGGTTCAGGACCAGGTGGTGGCCGCCGGGACGCGTCCGGGCGCCTGAGCGTGGACGCGGCCCGACTCAAGCAGAGCTGGTCGCTGGTCGCCGGGCACGGCGATCAGGTTCCGCTCTTTTTCTATTCGACGTTGTTTCTGGCTCACCCGGAGACCCGGCAGATGTTCCCCACGAACATGGCCGGTCAGCGGGACCGCCTCGTCACCGCGTTGGGGCACATCGTGTCGCATGTGGACCAGGTGGACCAGCTGGTGGGTTATCTGCAGGATCTGGGGGCGGACCACCGGAAGTTCGCGGTCCGCGCCGAGCACTATCCGGCGGTCGGTGAGGCGCTGCTGGCGACGTTGCAGCATTTCCTGGCGGAGCAGTGGACCGACGAGTTGGCCCAGGACTGGGCCGCGGCGTACGGGCTGGTCGCGCAGGTGATGACGGAGGCGGCGCAGGCGGCGGAGGCGGTGAATCCGCCGTGGTGGGTGGCGGAGATCGTGGCTCACGAGCGGCGGGCGTTCGACGTGGCGGTGTTGACGGTACGTCCGCAGTACCTGTTGCCGTTCACGCCGGGTCAGTCGATCGGTGTGTCGCATCCGTCGGTGCGGTCGTGGCGGTACTACTCGCCGGCGAACGCGCCCCGCGCGGACGGCACGTTGGAGCTGCATGTGCGGGCCGCGCCCGGTGGTGCGGTGTCGTCGCGGCTGGTGTACGGGTCGTCGGTGGGTGACCGGGTGCACCTGGCCGCGCCGGTGGGGGAGCGGTTGGCGTTGTGGTCGGCCGGTTCCAGCGATCTGTTGTTGCTGGCGGCGGGCACCGGCTGGGCGCCGGTGAAGGCGTTGGTGGAGCAGGTCGCCGCGGAGGGTTCCCGCCGTCGGGTGGACCTGTACGTGGGGGCTCGTTCGCGCAGCGAGTTCTATGACAGCGACGCGATCGACAAGTTGGCGTCGTCGTGTCCGTGGTTGACGGTGACGTATGTGGTGGGTGCGGATGTGAACCGGCCGGGGGAGTTCGTGCACGCGGTGGACCGGGCGTTGAGCGATGCTGACTGGCGTTCCCGGCACGTGTACGTGTGTGGGTCCGACGAGATGGTGTCGCATTCGGTGCAGGCGTTGGCGCGGGCGGGTTTCCACGCCGGTCAGGTGCACCACGAGGGTTTGGGCGCGCAGTGGTACGGCCCGGCGTGGCGTACGGCGGTGCGGCAGCAGTCGAGTGAGAGGGGTGAGCAGTGAGCGCGACCCCGATCAGCCGGTACGACGGTGTGCAGGTCTCCGGTGGTGTGCAGGTGCGGATGACGGCCGACCGGGTCCGGCGGTGGGAGTTCGGTGCGGCGCCGTTCGCGAGGCGCGGCTATGACAGCGCCGACGTGGATCGGTTCCGGGTGCAGGTCGCCGACGAGTTGGATCTGATGGCGACGCAGATCGCGAATCTGCGGGCGGAGAACGAGCGCCTCACCGACCGGGTGGAGCTGCACCGGCACGGGGTGATCCCGAGCGCGGGTGCGGTGGCGAAGACCCCTGCGGCGAAGGAGGTGAATCTGCTGTCGGCGGCGCAGCGGGAGGCGGAGCAGATCATCGCGCAGGCGCACGACTATGCGCGGCGGGTCGCCGAGTACGCCCGGGTGCAGTACGAGAGTTACATGCGGGCGGCCGCGGAGGAGGCGAAGCTGGAGGCGGAGCGGGCGGTGGCGGACTACCGCGCGTCGGCCGGGCCGAGCTTCGACGATTCGGTGGCGACCCGGGAGGCGTTGCGGATCTTCGGGGAGATGATGGTGTCGCACATGCAGGCGGCGGCGCGTCATCTCGACGAGGGCAGTGAGCAGTTGGCGCGGACGATGGATCGGATCGCCGCGCAGACACCGGGTGCGCCGTTCGTGGACGGTGCGCCGGGTCAGACGGCGTTGCCGCGGCACCACCAGCGCTGAGGTGTGTGACCGGTGGGGTCCGCCGATGACGGACCCCACCGGTCAGGTGCGGGCGGCGGTGACGGCGTCGGCGATGGGTGTCGGCCCGGCGACGAGTTCCAGTGTCGCGCCGGCGGTGTGGGGTGCGTCCAGGAGCGCGGCGAGGACGAGGGCGACGTCGGCGCGGCTGATGGCGCCGCTGCCGGCGTGGCGGGTGAGGGTGACGTGGCCGGTCGGGTCGTCGTCGGTGAGTCGGCCGGGGCGCAGCACCGTCCAGGCGAGGTCGCGGGCGCGCAGGTCGTCCTCGGCGGCGCGTTTGGCCAGCAGGTACGCGGCCCACACGTCGTCGGTGCCGGGGCTTGGTGGCTTGTCCACGCCCATGGAGGACACCAGCAGGTAGCGGTGGACGCCGGCGTGGGTGGCGGCGTCGGCGAGGAGCGCGGCGGCGCCCCGGTCGACGGTGTCCTTGCGGGCGGCGCCGCTACCGGGGCCGGCTCCGGCAGCGAAGATCACCGCGTCGGCGCCGTCGAGGTGCGCGGCGAGGTCGGTGACGTCGGCGTGTTCGAGGTCGCAGACGACGGGGGTGGCGCCGGCGGCGCGCAGCGCGGGCGCCTGGTCGGGGTTGCGGATGAGGCCGACAGGGGTGTCGCCCCGGTCGGCGAGGTGACGCTCCAGCAGTCGGGCGATCTTGCCGTGGCCTCCGGCGATGACGATGCGCATCGTCTCAACGTACCGGCCGGGGCCGGTCGCGGCTCGTGCACGGCCGAGGGCGGGGTTGGTCGGCGGTGGGCGGGTTGAGGCAGCATGGTGGGGTGACCGACAGCCTCGATGCGTTGACCTCGCTGCTGGCAGGCGGGCGGGTGGTGGTGCTCAGCGGGGCGGGCCTGTCCACCGAGTCGGGTATCCCGGATTACCGGGGGCCCAGCGGCGTGGCCCGCCGGCACACGCCCATGACGTTCCAGGCGTTCACCGGCGATGCGCTGGCACGGCGGCGGTACTGGGCGCGCAGCCATCTGGGGTGGCGGTTGATCGCGCGGGCCGCGCCGAACGACGGGCATCGGGCGGTGGCGCGGCTGCAACACGCCGGCCTGGTCGACGCGGTGATCACCCAGAACGTGGACGGGTTGCACGGCGCCGCCGGCAGCGCTCAGGTGGTGGAGTTGCACGGCCGCCTCGACGAGGTGACATGCCTGGACTGCGGCAACCTGACCTCCCGGGAGGAGGTGGACCGGCGGCTGCGCGAGGCGAATCCGGACTTCGTGGCGCAGGTCGACGCGGTCAACCCGGACGGTGATGTGGATCTCCCCGACGAGCAGGTGGCGGGTTTCCGGCCGGTGGACTGCGGGATCTGTCAGACAGGCATGCTGAAACCGGACGTGGTGTTCTTCGGCGAGACGGTGCCGCCGCAGCGGGTGGCGCGGTGTTTCGACCTGGTGGAGCGGGCGCGGGCGTTGGTGGTGTTGGGCTCGTCGTTGACGGTGATGTCGGGTCGCCGGTTCGTGATCCGCGCGGCGAAAAACGGCATTCCGGTCGCGATCGTCAACCAGGGGCCGACCCGTGGTGACGGGTACGCCACGGTGTGCGTGGACGCGCCGTTGGGCGTGGTGCTGCCCGTCCTTGCCGAGCGGGTCGCCGCCGGGGCGTCGGTGTGATGGTCCGGGGGTAGGACATCGGTTGGAAACACCGGCGCTGGTAGCGTTGACCACGCCGGTAACACCCACGTGGGAGAGACCGCCCGACAGCAGCCGGGGCGGCGCCGAAGGGGCAAATCCTCCCCGGAACCTCTCAGGCAAAAGGACCTCGTGGGCAGGCACTGTGGAGCGCCCTGTGGGGTGCGACAGAGGGGGAGGCCGACACGTCGACCTCGCCCCGGGAGTGCCACTGATGACCGTTGAGCAGTTCGCCACCCGTCACATCGGTCCCGGACCGGACGATGAGCGCCGCATGTTGGAGGTCGTCGGGCACGGCTCGGTCGACGAGTTGATGGACGCGGCGATTCCCGAGGTGATCCGCTGGCACGGCACCTTGGACCTGCCGGAGGCGGCCACCGAGGCCGAGGCGATCGCCGAGCTGCGGGCCCTGGCGGCGCGTAACACCGTGGCCGTGTCGATGATCGGCCTGGGCTACCACGGCACGCACACCCCGGCGGTGATCCGCCGCAACGTGCTGGAGGACCCGGCCTGGTACACGGCGTACACGCCGTACCAGCCGGAGATCAGCCAGGGCCGGCTGGAGGCGTTGCTGAACTTCCAGACCATGGTCACCGACCTGACCGGGCTGGCCACCGCGAACGCCTCGATGCTCGACGAGGGCACCGCCGCCGCGGAGGCCATGACCCTGGCCCGTCGGGCGTCCAAGAGCAAGAGCCGTGTGTACGTCGTCGACGCCGACGCGCTGCCGCAGACCATCGCGGTGATCGCCAGTCGGGCGGAGCCGCTGGGCATCGAGGTGCGGGTCGTCGACGTCGACCACGATGAGCTGCCGCAGGAGTTCTTCGGCCTGCACCTGCAGTACCCGGGGGCTTCCGGGGCGATCCGTGACCATTCCGCGCTCGTGGAGGCCGCGCACACCGTAGGGGCCCTGGTCACCGTCGCCGCGGACCTGCTGGCGTTGACGTTGCTGCGCGCGCCGGGGGAGATCGGCGTGGACATCGCCGCCGGCACCACGCAGCGTTTCGGCGTACCCATGGGCTTCGGTGGGCCGCACGCCGGTTACCTGGCGGTGCGCTCGGGCCTGGAGCGGATGCTGCCCGGCCGCCTTGTCGGTGTGTCGCGTGACGCCGACGGCAACCCGGCCTACCGGCTGGCGTTGCAGACCCGTGAGCAGCACATCCGGCGGGAGAAGGCGACGAGCAACATCTGCACCGCCCAGGTGCTCCTCGCGGTGATGGCCGGCATGTACGCCGTCTATCACGGCCCGGACGGGCTACGGGACATCGCGACGCGTACCCACGACATGACGGCGCGGCTCGCGGCCGGGCTGCGCGCCGGTGGGGTGCGGGTCGCGGACGTTCCGTTCTTCGACACGATCACCGCGAGCGTGCCGGGACGCGCGGAGCAGCTCGTCGCGGCCGCCGCCGAGCGCGGGGTGAACCTGCGGCTCGTCGACGCCGACCAGGTGGGCATGTCCTGCGACGAGACGACGACTGTGGCGCACCTGGAGGCGGTGTGGGCGTCGTTCGGGGTGCCCGCGTTCGACGGCGACGGCGACACGGCGCTGCCGGGCGACCTGGCGCGGACGAGCGACTTCCTCACCCACCCGGTGTTTCGCAGCCACCACTCGGAGACGGCGATGCTGCGCTACCTGCGGCGGCTGTCGGACTTCGACTACGCCCTGGACCGGGGCATGATCCCGCTGGGGTCGTGCACGATGAAGCTCAACGCGACCACCGAGATGGAGCCGATCTCCTGGGCGGAGTTCGCCAACATCCACCCGTTCGCGCCTGACGCGCAGACCGCCGGCTACCGGGAGATGATCGGCCAGTTGGAGTCGTGGCTGGCCGAGGTGACCGGCTACGACGCGGTCAGCGTGCAGCCCAACGCCGGGTCGCAGGGTGAGCTGGCCGGACTGATGGCGATCCGTTCCTACCACGCGTCGCGCGGTGAGTCGCACCGCGACGTGTGCCTGATCCCGTCGTCGGCGCACGGCACCAACGCGGCGTCGGCGGTGATGGCCGGCATGCGGGTCGTCGTGGTGGCCTGCGACGACGACGGCAACGTCGACCTGGTCGACCTCGACGCGAAGATCGACAAGCACCGCGACGCGCTCGCCGCGATCATGGTGACGTACCCGTCGACGCACGGCGTGTACGAGACGGGCATCGCGTCGCTGTGCGCGAAGGTCCACGACGCCGGCGGCCAGGTGTACGTCGACGGGGCCAACCTCAACGCGCTCGTCGGTTTCGCCAAGCCGGGCAAGTTCGGCGCGGACGTGTCGCACCTGAACTTGCACAAGACGTTCTGCATCCCCCACGGCGGTGGCGGCCCCGGTGTGGGTCCGGTGGCGGTGCGGTCGCACCTGGCGCCGTTCCTGCCCGGCGACCCGCTCGGCGCGCACGTCGACGCCACGCCGGCGATCTCGGCGGCGAAGTACGGGTCGGCGGGGATCCTGCCGATCCCGTGGGCGTACCTGCGGATGATGGGCGCGGCCGGCCTGACCCGGGCCACCGGCGTCGCGGTCCTCGCCGCGAACTATGTGGCGGCGCGGCTGCGCGGGCACTATCCGGTGCTGTACGCCGGCAACAAGGGCCTGGTGGCGCACGAGTGCATCCTGGACCTGCGGCCGTTGACGAAGGCGACGGGGGTGAGCGTCGACGACGTGGCGAAGCGGCTCATCGACTACGGCTTCCACGCCCCGACGATGTCGTTCCCCGTGGCGGGGACGCTGATGGTGGAGCCGACCGAGAGTGAGGATCTGGCCGAGCTGGACCGGTTCTGCGACGCGATGATCGCGATCCGCGCGGAGATCGACAAGGTGGGAGCCGGGGAGTGGCCGGCGGGGGACAACCCCCTGGCGAACGCGCCGCACACCGCGGCGATGGTCAGCGGTGACGAGTGGCCGCACCCGTACCCGCGGTCGGTGGGCGCGTACCCGGCGGGCGTGGACCGGGCGGGGAAGTACTGGCCGCCGGTGCGGCGCGTCGACGGCGCGTACGGCGACCGGAATCTGGTCTGCTCGTGCCCGTCGCCGGAGGCGTTCGAGGACTGACACCGCCGGAGGCGGTCGAGACCGGCGACGGCGGGCCGGGGCGGGCGGTGTGCCGCCCCGGCAGCCGCGCTGACCTGGGCTCGGGTGCCCCGTACCGGGGGACTAGCCTGGGTCGGCGGCGGCGATTCGGTGACGCTGGGTGGTCAATCAGGCCGCGAGGGCGTGTCGGGCGGGGCCGCGGTGCGGGGCGATGCTGCTGCCGTCGGGGAGCAGCTCACCGGTGTCCTCGAAAACGATGACACCGTTGCAGAGCAGGCTCCAGCCCTGCTCAGGGAAGCAGGCGAGGACCCGGGCGGCGTCCCGGTCAGTGGCTTCGGCGGAAGGGCAGGTCGGCTGGTGCTGGCACATCGGGTTCTCCGGACTGTGGGGGCACTGTGTCATGGTTCACATGACCAGTGACGCACAGTACCAAGTGAAAGTGTCCAGCATCGAGCAGGTGTCGGTCTTGTGTACGGGAAATCCACTGAACGGATGAGGAAGATCAGTCCATACGGCGTGGAAACGCTCCCAGAGGTGCTGGTCGATGCGCCCGCCGCCCCCGCCGGGTGCCGCGGGGCGCTCGTGGAACGCGCCCGTCTGCACTGGCGCCGCACCGACGGAGGCGACCCCGCCGCGCTCGCGCAGGAGTTCCTCGCCGCGCACGGGCTGCCCCTGCACAACCTGGCCCGACCCACACCCACCGGCCACCGCACCGACACCGGGCTCTGCGGCGCCGCCCTGTACCTGTCCGCCGCCGCCGGCGCGTACCTGACCGGCGGCCCACAGGGCAACGCCGAGCCCGCGCCCACCCTGCCCGACCTCGCCGTCGTCGTCTACCACCACCGCCCGAGCACCACACCGGTCAGCGGCCCACCCGCCGGCTGGTGGCTCGGCGACTGGGCCGAGAGCTGGACACCCACCCAGCACGCCCACGCCGTCGACGCCGTCCGCGCCGCCATCGGCCGCGGCGACGTCTACCAGACCAACCTCGTCGGCCACGCCGCCGCCCGCTACACCGGCGACCCGATCCCCGCCCTCCGACGCCTCGGCGCGCTCCCCGGCGCCCGCTACGGCGGCGTGCTCACCGGCGACGGCTGGGCCATCGGCTGCGCCTCACCGGAAACCCTCATCGAAGCCCACGACGGGCAGCTGATCACCCGACCCATCAAAGGCACCCGCCCCGCCACCCCAGCCGGCCGCGCCGAACTGCTCGCCAGCGCCAAGGAACGCGCCGAACACATCATGATCGTCGACCTGGAACGCAACGACCTCGCCCGCGTCGCCCGCACCGGCACCGTCGTTGTCGACGACCTGTTCGCCGTACGCCGCTGGTGTGACCTGTGGCAGGCCGAGTCGACAGTCCGCGCCCACGCCGCCGACGGCCTTGGCCTGGCCGACCTGCTGCGCGCCACCTGCCCCGGCGGCTCCGTCACCGGCGCACCCAAACACGCGGCCCTCACCCAGATCGCCGCCCTCGAACCCGTCGGCAGAGGCGCCAGCATGGGCGCGCTCGGCTGGATCGCCCCCGGCCGCGTCGACCTCGGCCTGACCATCCGCACCGCCGCCGCCGACGGCGAGAAGCTGCACACCTGGGCCGGCGGCGGCATCACCTGGGACAGCGACGCCCACGCCGAGGTCGCCGAAGCCGCGGCGAAAACCGCACCGATCCGCGCGACCCTCGCCGGGCGACGGCCACCACCGCCGATACGCTGACCCCATGACCATGCGGCCCATCCGGATCATCGGCGACCCCGTCCTGCGCACCGAATGCGAACCGGTGACCAGCTTCGACGCCGAGCTGCGCGCCCTCGTGGCCGACCTGATGGACACGCTGCTCGGCGCACCCGGCCGCGCCGGCGTCGCCGCACCCCAGATCGGCGTCAGCGCCCAGGTGTTCGTCTACGACGCCGACGGGCACCGCGGCCACCTCATCAACCCCACACTGGAACTGTCCGACGAGCTCCAGGACGACGAGGAGGGCTGCCTGTCCATCCCCGGGCTGTACTTCCCGACCCGACGCGCCCTGCACGCCACCGCCCACGGCGTCGACCAGCACGGCGAACCACTCACCATCGAAGGCAGCGGCTTCCTCGCCCGCGCCCTGCAACACGAGACCGACCACCTGCGCGGCACCCTCTACGTCGACACCCTGCGCGGCGACATCCGCCGCCGTGCCCTGCGGGAAATCCGCGCCGGCCGGTTCGACTCGCCCAGCCGCCCCCGCTGACCGGCTACCGGGCCGTCAACACACACTCGTCGTAGTCGGCCACCCGGGTGAACCCCACCCGCTCGTACAGCCGCACCGCCGTCGTGTTGTCGGCCTTCACGTTCAACGTGACGTGCTCGACGCTCTCCCGCAGCCGGACACACAGCGCCGCCACCACCGCCGCGCCCAACCCCCGACCCCGCCACCGCGGATGCGTCGTCACGTTGCCCAACGCCGCCACCCGGTAGGCCCGCGAGAACACGTGCACCCCCGCCACCGCCACCAGCTCACCGCCGTCGCGCACCCCCAGGTACTGCCCGGTGTCCAGCATCCGCGCGTCGAACCAGTTACCCGGGTACGCCCGCGCGTACAGCTCGCGCAACTGCGGCAGATCCGCCGCACCCAACTGCGCACCGGCCGGCGTCACCGCCGCCAGCCGCGCCGGATCAGTCAGCGCCATCCGATGATGCCGACCAACCGAGCCCACCCGGAACGACCCGTCCAGCGCCCCGGTGAGACCGGGGGACAGGTGCGCGTACAGCCGGGCCGGCAACACCGGCGCCGCCTCGGTCAACAACGCCGCCAGCTCCGCGCGCCCGGCCGGCGCCGCGAACGCCACAAGCGTCGGCGGATCCACACCGTGATACAGCAGGATCACCTGCTCGCCCCGACGAAACCACGACGTGTACGGCCAGAAGAAATCGTCCAGATCACCCAACTGGTACGCGTGCAACACCGGATCCCGCCCCAGCAGCCGCGCCAGAACCGCCCGGTCGTGCTCGGCCACCACCGGCATCAGCGGGCCATCCACTGGTCGTAGCCCAACTTCGCCACCAGCGCCAACACCACCACCAGCAGGACCACCCGCACGAACCCCGAGCCGCGCCGCAACGCCATCCGCGCACCCACCACCGCCCCGGCGATGTTGCACACCGCCATCGCCGCGCCCAACAGCCACCACACGTGCCCGGTCACCCCGAACACCACGAGCGCACCCAGGTTCGTACCCGCGTTGACCACCTTCGCCATCGCCGACCCGTGCACGAAGTCCGCGCCCACCACCATCGTGAACGCCAACACCAGGAACGTGCCCGTACCCGGCCCGATCAACCCGTCGTACAGGGCGATGCCCACCCCGGCCACCGCGATCACCACCGCCACCCGTACCGGAGTGCGCCGCGCCGGCTGCGCCACCACCCCCAGCCGGGGACGCAGCAGCACGAACAACGCCACCGACACCAGCACCACCAACACCACAGGCCGGTACGCCGACGCCGGCACCGCACCCGCCAACGCCGCACCCACACCCGCGCTGAGCACCGCGAACCCCGCCGCCGGCCCCACCACCCGCCAGTCGATCTTCGTGCGCCGCGCGTACGTCGCCGCCGCCGTCGCCGTACCGAAGATCGCCGCCAACTTGTTGGTGCCCAACGCCGTCGCCACCGGCAACCCCGGCGCCGCCACCAGCAACGCCGGCAGCAGCAGCAACCCACCACCGCCGACCACGGCATCGACCCACCCGGCCATCGCGGCAGCGGCCAGCAGCGTACTCAGCGTCACGGCGTCCACGGCCGGCAATTCTCCCCACCCAACGCCCCTGACCGGCGCCTGAGTGGCCAGCCTCACCCCGTCACCGACCCCGCGCCCGCCGCAACCACACCCCCAACGCGCCGATCGCCACGAACACCAGCACCGAACACAGCAGCAGCTTCACCACCGGGCAACCATGCCACGGGGACGTAGGGTGCAGGGGTGCGCCTGGCCACCTTCAACCTGCTGCACGGACGGTCCCTCACCGACGGGCTCGTCGACCCCGACCGCCTCGCCGACGCCGTCCACGCCCTCGACGCCGACGTCCTCGCCCTACAGGAAGTCGACCGCGACCAGAGCCGCAGCGGCCACCTCGACCTCACCGCCATCGCCGCCCGCGCCCTCGACGCCCCCCACCACCGCTTCGCCGCCGCCGTCGTCGGCACCCCCGGCGAACAGTTCCGGCCACTGCGCCACGACGACGACGGACACGGCGAACCCTGCTACGGCATCGGCCTGATCAGCCGCCACCCCGTCCGCAGCTGGCACGTCACCCGCCTCAAACCCGCACCCGTACGATCCCCGGTCTACGTCCCCGGCCCCGGCGGTGGCCTCATCCTGCTGCACGACGAACCCCGCGTCGTCCTCGCCGCCGTCCTGGACACCCCCCACGGCCCACTCACCGTCGCCGCCACCCACCTGTCCTTCGTCCCCGGCTGGAACGCCCACCAACTCCGCCGCACCATCAAGGCGCTACGCGCCCTGCCCGGCCCCCGCGTCCTGCTCGGCGACCTCAACCTGCCCGCCGGCCCGGCCCGCCTCATCACCGGCTGGCGCCCCCTGGGCCGCCGCCCCACCTACCCCTCCGGGCAGCCCCGCGTGCAACTCGACCACATCCTCGCCGACCGGCACGCCCTCGCCGAACTCCCACCGGTACGCGCCGTCACCGCCCCGCTGTCCACCATCTCCGACCACCGCCCCCTGCTGGTCGACCTCGGCTGAAAGCGGGCACTTCCGCCCCGCGAGCCGCAAGATTCGCTCAAGATCATTGCATCGACGTACTCCGACAACCATGCTGAGCGGGTCGCGCCACGATCAACTAGTCGGAGGCCACATGAGACGCAAGCGACCCACCCTCATTGCCATATCCACAGTCATCGCACTCACGCTGACCATCTCACCCACCCCCGCCAACGCCCAGAGCGCCGCGCAACCCAACCAGGTCGCCGACCTCACCGTCCGCCAGAGCGACGGGTACGCCACCCTCGCCTGGCAGCACGTCGACGGCGCCACCGACTACCAGATCGAACGCACAGCTGTCGACGCCAACGGCAACCCCACCGGCGCACCGACAATCGTGGGCATCTGGCGACCCAACCGCCAGGTCAACCAGCAATCACCCACCTTCGCCGACGCCGGATTCAACCCCGGCGACCGGTTCCAGTGGCGGGTACGCGCCCGCGCCGGCACCACCGAACAGCCCTACTCCGAGCCGGTCGTCGCCACGACCACCGCGCCCTGGGGCAACCCCGACACCCCCGGCGAGCAGCTGCGCACCCAGTGGGAGACCACCCGCGGCGCGCAGTACACAAACGACGTCAACGAGTACGCCTACACCGAGGCCATCGACGCCCTCAGTGACCGCGTCCGCGTCGTCGAGCTCGGCCGCACCCTGCAGAACCGGCCCATCAACATGATGGTCTTCGGCAACCCGCCGGCGGCCACCCCGGAGGCCGTCGCCGCCACCGCACCCGTCGCCATCAACTGCAACGTGCACGGCAACGAGCCCGGTGACCGCGAAGCCTGCCTCATCATGGCCCGGCAACTCGCCTTCAGCACCGACCCGCGGATCATCGACCTGCTCAGCCGCACCAACGTCCTGATCGTCCCCACCATCAACGGCGACGGTCGGGCCAACAACACCCGCGGCAACGCCGCCGGCCAGGACCTCAACCGCGACTACTCGCTGATCCGCCAGCCCGAGACCACCGCGTACATCAAGATGGTCCGCGACTACCGGCCCGTCGCCGGCTACGACGGCCACGAGTACGGCAACGCCCGCGCCGGTGACCTGCCGATGCTGCCGCCGCGGCACCAGAACGTGCCCCAGTCCATCTTCGACCAGTCCCAGGACATGATCGAAGGCCACATGTACACAAAGGGCGCCGAAGACGGCTGGTGGGCCTGCCCCTACGGCTGCGAAGGCGGCAGCACCGTCGGCAACAGCGAGGAAACCATCCTGCGCAACACCCTCGGCCTGAAGAACGTCGCCAACTCCCTGCTGGAGCTGCGCAGCTCCGGCGGACAGACCCGACCCGACGAGGGCAACACCGCAAACAACCGGCGCCGCAAGACCTACTCCGCGCTGTGGACGTTCCACCAGTTCCTCGACTACCACCGCGCCAACAAGGCGGAGATCCTCGCCTCCCGCGCCGAGGGCATCGAGGGCCAGGCCGCCAACAACGGCCGCCTCGTCTTCCGCGGATCCCGACCGATCCCGGCCTACCCTGCCCCGCACCCGGGCGACAGCCCGCCGGGGCTCGACGCTCCCCGCGCCGACCTCATCCTCGACGACGCGCCGTGCGCCTACCGGCTCACCGAAGCGCAGTACAACGGCACCCGCACCGACGGCCCCAGCGGCGTCGGCGCCACCGTCGCACAGCGCATCGCCGCACACGGCTGGAAGGTCATCAAGACCGCCGACGGCTACTACGTGCCCCTCAACCAGCCCGAACGCGGCCTGATCCCGCTGCTGCTGGACACCAAGGGCGTGGAGAAGCTCGTCGACGGCGAGCGCATCTACCCGAACCTCACCGGCCGGCGCAACGGGCCGCTGACCATCTCCGGCTTCACCTGCGCCGACGACGCCACCATCAACGGCCCGGTCACCATCCGGGCCGGCGCGGCACTCGTCGCGACCGGAACCACAATCAGCGGTCCGGTCACCGCCAACGGCGCCGCCGGTGTCCTGCTCGCCGACGGCACCGTCAACGGCCCGGTCCAGATCGCCAACACGACCAACGCCGTCTCCCTGATCGACGTCTCGGTCTCCGGCCCGGTCAACATCACCGGCACCGGCGCCGACGTGCCACTGCTGGCCGGCAACACCATCCGCGGCCCGCTCAACTGCACCGCGAACAGCACCGCCCCGACCAACCTCGGGGTCAGCAACACCGTCCACGGCCCGCGCAACGCCCAGTGCGCGGCACTGTGACACCCAGCTAGCCGTACCGGCGGCGCGGGCATCCAGCCCGCGCCGCCGGCACACCCATCGACCCGACACCCATGGAGTACGCCGTGTCGCAACCCGCCACCTCGAACGGCACCCGACCGCGGCGCTACCGCCTGCTCGCGCCCGCCCTGCTGCTCGCCCTCACCGCGTGCAGCAGCACCTCCGCCGATCCTCGCCCGGTCGCGGTAGCCGAGATCACCGGCCCGCTCTGCGCCGCCCTGCCCACCGGCGACGACCCCGGCAACCCGACATTCCTCGCCGGTCAGCCCGTCGACGAGGCGCTGCGCTGGATGCCCACCCTCACCACATTCGAGGCGGCCCTGCGCGCCAGCGGCGTACTCACCGAACTGCCCAAGGACGGCCTCACCGTCCTCGCGCCGTCCGACGACGCCTTCGCCGCGAAGTTCTCCGAGGACAACTGGGACGACCTCATGGTCCGACACACCGACCAGCTGCGCCCCCTGCTCAAGGCACACCTCGTCGCGGGTACCCACTCGATCGACGACCTGCTGAAGGCCGGCACCGCCACCACCCTCGACGGCACCACCATCACCGTCACCGGCACCGCCCCCACCGTGCGCCTCGCCGACCGCGCCGACACCGTCTGCGCCGACTACCGGGCCACAAACACCCGCATCCACATCATCAACGCGGTCCTCGGCACCCTGCCCACCACCGCCAACGACTCCGACCACAAGGCCCACTGATCACGGCGCCGCCGGCTCCTCCCGGCCGGCCGGCAGGAGCGCCGCCAGAGCACGGTTCGTCCGGTTGGCCCGCACCGCGTCGCGCTGCTGCCCGGCAGTCACCTCGATGTACGTCTGCGACGACGCCAACGACGCGTGCCCCAACAACCGCATGATCTCCGCAGCGCTCGCCCCGTCCTCGGCCAACCGCGTCGCGAACGTGTGCCGCAGCGCGTGCAACCGCGCACCCCGCGGCACCCGGTCACCGATGCCCGCCCGCCGGTAACACGACTCCACCAGATACTGCAGCCCACCACGGCGCAACGGCTCACCGCGCCGGTCCACGAGCAACGCCGAGTCGGGGCGTACCGACCGGGACCCGAAACGCCGCGCCCGACTGTCCAGGTAGTCCACCAGCACCCGGTCCAGATCCGCCTCGATCGGCACCACACGGGGCCGCCCGCCCTTTCCGGCCACCTCGATCCGCCGTTCGCCGGGCCGGCCACCCAACGAGTCGACACGCAGCGCGAGTAGCTCCGACAGGCGCAGCCCGGCGCAGAGCGCCACCGCCAACACCGCGACGTCCCGCTCCGGCCACGGGTCGCGCTGCCTGCCCTCGTCACGGGCTGCGGAGGCCAGCAGCACCTCGGGGGTGTCCGCGCCACGCAACGGCTTGGGCTGGGGGAGTAGCGCCCGGGGACGCCCGACCGCCGGCATCGGATTGCCCGCCACGACACCGTCGGCGACCAGGAACGTGAAGAAGCTGTTCCAGGTGGACCAGGCCCGGTGCACCGACGCGGCGGCCCGGGGCGCGGCGAACCGGGCGAAGGCCGCCCGCATCACCCGGGGGGAGAGGTCGGTGATCGACAACGCGTCGAGGGGGAGGGGAGTGGTGGTGTCCTCGGCGACCAGGGCGGCCACCGCGTGCAGGTCCCGCCGGTACGCCGCCAGGGTGTGGGGGGAGGGCTTGCGGGTGGCGCGGGCGGTCAGGAACTCCTCGATCAGAACCATGAGCGATTCGTCCTGTTTGTCATGCATAAGGGATATTATGCATGATTTTCGCGTTGCTCGGAAGGGCGGAGAAGGGGAGTGGCGAGCGGGCTCGGGCACGTATCGTGCGCGACATGACGTCGCCCGTCGCCGCATGTCCCGACTGCGGTCGACTCGGCATGCCGACGGTGTACCGGGAGCCGTACGACCCTGCGGAGTGGGTCTGCGCCGAGGGGCACCGGTGGCGGGCTGTTGACTGGCCCGGGTGGGCGCCGTGGGCAACGCCGGCCGCTGTCAGCGGAGACCGCGCGTCGACCCCGGATCTCGTGGACGTCATCAGGGACGGGCGGAGGTGGCGGATCGGCACTGCCAGCGACGTCGCCTGGATCGCGGGCCGCACCTCGTCCGGCGGCCGGTCCGTCACCACGGCGATTCCTGCGGTGTTCGAGGCGTACGCCACCTTCCATCCGCCCGACGACGTCAGCTTCGACGCCCACGAACGTGCCGTCGTCGACGAGTTGACGGCACGCACCCCGGATCAGCCCTGGTGGCTGGGCTACCTGGACACCGGCGCCCACGACATCGTCTTCCCGGACGCCGCGAAGGTGTCGCTCTACTGGGGCTGGTCGTACGTGCTGGTCGAGGCGGGACCCGAGCAGGCGCTCACCTGGCGGACCGGGCACATGCGCGGCGACGGACGGTTGCCCGACCTGTTCTTTCCGGCGGATCGCTCCTGGCTCGTCTCCGCCCTGTGGGACGACACCTGGACCGATGTCGGTGGCAGCGCCGCGCTGCTCGCGGGCCTGCGGCGCAACCCGTTGGTCACGGCGCGGCTCGTCCAACCTGACGAGGCCCTGACCCGCCAGTGACCCCTTCCGAGGGGACCGCGAAATCACGCTACTTTACATAATGTACATTATCGAATCTCAGCGTGAGGCGGGTCAGGGCCTTTTCCGCGATGCGCCGGCCCAGGCCGCTCGGCTGGTCGGAGCCGGTGAGCGCGACGACCGGGATGGCGCTGTCCAGTAGTTCCCGGCGGACGCGTTCGGTCTGCTGGACGAAGCGTTCGTCCGGGCCGGGCGATGGGTCGCTCGTCATCCCCGGCTCCTCCTCGGTGTGGTGCGGCTGTCCCCCCTGCGGCTGGTCATCATGGTGCCAGAGCCGGTGATCAGGTGATGGTGGACGCATCTGATCATGCGAGTGCGTCTCGGACGTTAATGCATATCCATGTAGCTCACTTTCTGCGTAGCATCCGTTACGAACCCGCCGGAGGCATCGGTGCCCCCGCGGGTGGCACGGGGGTGCCTCTACCCCGCCGCAGTTCCTACCGGAACCCACGCACCGCGGCGGTCCTATGGTCCGGCGACGGCTGCGTGACGGCTGTCAGGAGAACGTGTTGGCATTCAGCGGGTGGCATCGCCTGGTGGCGATGTTGGCGATCAGCACACTGGGGGTGGGACTGCTCGTGGCGCCAGCCTCGGCAGAGCCCACCTCGACGACGTACGGGCCGGACAACCCGGTCCGCCTGGAATCCTTCTACGAGCCCACCCCCGACGGGCGGGCGGCGGCCGACCTGTCGGCACCTACCTCACGCGCCCCGCTCGCCTCCAGCTCCGTCCGCAGGCCACCGGCCTCACCGGACGCCGACGGACGAGCCTCGGAGTGCATGGACCAACCCGGCGTCGGGAGCGTGGAGGGGCGTACCCACAACCGGTTCCTATGGTGCCAGTCCATCTTCGTGGGCAGCAGGGTCTACAGCATCGACCGCAAGGTGTACGTCGGCCAGGCGGTCTTCGCCATGAACGCCGTGGCGTACGGCCGGGACGACGGCAACCGCACGGTGGAGGTCTTCTTCCGGTCCGTGCCCGGCAGTCTGCGTTATCTGGAGGGTGACCGGGGCGAGTTGGCCAACGCCATCATGATGGTGTTCGCCGACTGCAAGCAGTGGCTCACCGGCTGCTCGGCGGGTGGACCGTCGGCCGCGAAGAGGTTCGCCGACTGGAACGTCGACGGATCCTGGCATTCCTGGACGATCGCCTCGTCCGAGTTCCAGGGCGTGGGGCCGGACAAGGTCAACCGGCACGACTGGGCGCTGACCATCGACGCGTACGCGCCTGGCACGCCGGACGCCGGTGGGGAGGCGCTGCCGTCGCACCGGATCCGTTGTGACACCGCGCAGGTCGGGTTCTCCACGCGGCCGAAGGCCTGCATCATGGACGACGTCATCCCCCACCTGCAGTACTCGTTGCAGAGCGCGAACTACGCCCAGGTTTCGGCGCACGTTCACTGTGCGATGACTCCGGGCTGTCAGACCTGGCCGGGGCCGCGTACGGACCGGGTGATTCCCGGCCGGTACACGGGTAGCCGCGACGATCCGGGCCTGCATCGGATCACCGAGGATTTCCCTGTCGACGCGTCGGACAACAGGACGTTCTACTCGAAGAACTCCTCGGCCAAGAATGCTGCGTGCGCGACGCTGCCGGCGTACATCCTGGACCGGACGACCCAGCAGTGCGACGAGTTCCCCTTCGCCTCGACCATCGAGGGGGCGGGTAAGGGTGACGGCAACTTCTCCGTCCTCGGGGTGACGAGCCGGCACAACAGTTGCGCCGGTAACGCCCTGGCCAGGTACTACCGGCAGGACCGCATCCTGGTCTGGCAGCCGGGGTTGCCGAACGAGGCCCTCGACACGTACTACGTGGAGATCACCGACGTGCCGACGAGCAGCACCGACGAGTGCCTGCCGCCGCAGGACGACCCGGCCGAGCCGAACTCGCCGCCGACGGCGAACGCGGGGCCGGACACCACAGGCGACGAGGGTTTCACGATCGTGCTGGGTGGCTCGGTCAGCGACCCCGACGGCGGGCCGCCGACGGCGCAGTGGACGTACGCGCTGGGCCCGGACGCGGATCCCGGCATGTCCTGCACGTTCCACGACTCGCGTAGCGCCAACACCACTATGCGGTGCAACGACGATGGAGCGGTCACTGTCACGTTGACGGCGTTCGACGGGGTGAACGCGGCGGTCAGCGACAGCGCCCTGGTCACCGTACGCAATGTCGACCCGAGGCTGCGGCGGCTCGGCGAGCTGGCGCCACCGAGGGTGGCCGCGGCGGAGGATGTCGAGTACGGCATCACCTCGCCGCAGCCGTGGCAGGTGTTCCGGGTAGGCGATGCGGTGCCGTTCAAGGCCCGTTTCCTCGATCCGGGTGACAACGACACCCACTCCTGCGCGATCGAGTGGGACGACGGGCAGACCAGCACCTTCGACTCGTACGCGGACCGGTGCGAGGCGACGCACACCTTCACCCACCCGGGGATGTACACCATCAAGCCGACGATCACCGACGACGACGGTGGTGCGTCGCCCGCGGCGAGCGTCATGGTGATCGTGTACGACCCGAACGCCGGGTTCGTCACCCAGGGTGGCTGGCTGAACTCCCCTGCCGGCGCGCTGGTCGACGAGCCTGCAGTGCAGGGGCGGTTGATGGTGGAGTTCAACCCGAAGTACCTGCCTCGGGAGCCGGGGCCTGCGCCCGGTGGCGGCAAGGTGGCCGCAGCGCTGCGGGGTACCGGGTTCGACCTGGCCTCCACCACTCTCGAATGGCTTGTGGTCACGCCTGATCAGAAGGCCGCTGTGAAGGGCACCGGCACGATCGGCGGGGCGGCCGGGTACGGCTTCGTGGCCTACGGCGTCGACACGCCGGACGCGGTGCGGCTTGTGGTGTGGCCGCTGTCGGCGGGGCACTATCCGCAGCAGACACTGGTGTATGACAACCGGCCTGGGAAGAGTTACGACCTGGATCTGAGCGATCCGCAGCCGCTGGGTGGTGGATCGGTGCAGGTGCACGACTAGCGCCACCGACGCCCGTACCGTGATCGGGGGGTTCGATGACCGTTGCCTTCGACGGCCTGCTGAGTGTGTCCTACAGCCAGGCGTACGTGGTCAGCGACGACGATCCGCCCGATCCGGTACGGGCGTTCGCCGGCCAGCTCAACGGCCTGTGCGGCGCCCGCGTCCCCGGTGCGCTGTTCCTGGTGACCGGCCGGCACACCGGTAAGGTCGCTTTCCGGGTCGAGGTGGTGGACGGGCCGCCACCTGTCGACCCGGGGTGGGAGGAGGTCGTCGAGGTCTCCTTCACGGCCCTCTCCGGCGATGTGCATCTGATGGATTGGCACCAGGGGATGTATCCGCTGCCGTTGCGCGAGTCAGTCAGCTACCGGGTGCGTTACTGCGCCAGGGGTATGGACGCGGGCAAGACGTACCTCGGTGAGCTTGAAACCGTCGTGGACCACTACCTGTTGGTCTTCTGGCCGGCGCCGGTGGAGGCGGACCGGGTCGTGCGGCGGACCAGCCGGATCGCGGCGTACTGGCACGACGAGGGTTTCCTCGTGGGTTGAGCTGCGGCTCCCCCGTCACGTGGCGGCGAAGGAGTCGTGGCGGCAAGATCGTGGGCCCGTAGGATCGGGGCATGTCTGAGGCCCAGCCTGCCCCGCGGTTCCGCCAGCGCGCGGCGAAGATGGGTGAGCTGGTGGCCCGGCAGATCCTCGAGGACATCGTCGAGCAGGGGTTGTCGGCCGGGGCGGGGCTGCCCACCGAGGCGCAGATGATGCAGGCGTACGGGGTCAGTCGCGGGACGCTGCGGGAGGCGCTGCGGATCCTGGAGATCAACGGGCTGGTGCGGGTACGCCCGGGTCGTGGTGGCGGGCCGATCGTGGGGGCTGTCGATCCGCACACGTTCGGTCGGACGATGGCGTTGTTCATGCAGATGGGCCGGACCCGGTTCGGTGAGCTGGTCGAGGCGCGCGTGATCATGGAGCCGTTGATGGCTCGGTTGGCGGCCGAGCGGCGCGATGCGGCGCACCTGCGGGAGTTGGCCGAGTCGATGCGGGAGCACGCCACGTTGGAGGAGCGTGACGAGGCCAGCTATTTGGCGGTCATGCAGCGTTTCCACGGTGTGGTGGCGGGGTTGTCGGGCAACGGGGTGCTGGATCTGTTCGGTAGGGCGTTGAAGGAGATCTACACCGAGCGGGTGGTGGCTGCCGAGCGTCGTCCGGAGCGGTGGGAGGACGTGCGGCGGGAGCACCAGGCGGTCGCGGCGGCGATCGCCGACGGGGACGCGGCGCGGGCGGAGACGTTGATGCGGGCGCACATGGTCGCCCTTGCCGATCACCTCGAACGTGACTACGCGGGTCTGCACGACGAGGTGATCGGCTGGTGGTGACCGCCGGTCAGGACAGTGCGCTGGAGAGGACCGCCTGCACGGGTGTGGTGTCCTTGTCGACGCGCCAGGTGGTGTCCTTGTCGTGCCAGTCGGCGCCGAGGGCGGTGACGGCGGGCATGACGTCCTTGGCGAACAGGGTGAGGTGGTCGCGTACCTCGTTGCTTGTCATGTCGCCGGCGTGGTTCATGAGGATGAGGTGTCCGGCGCCGGTCTGTTCGTAGAGGCGGTGGATCTGGGCGGTGACCTGGTCGGGGGTGCCGATGAGGAGGATGCCGGCGTCGATGAGGTCTTCGTAGCTCATGCGGCGTACGGCGCCGAGGCGGCCCTGGAGGGCGGCCACGGCGGATGCTGGCGGGAAGTAGCCGGGTGGGCTGGCGGCGCCGAGTCGGAGTTTGCCGGGCTTGAGGTAGTACATGAGTTTGCGGCCGATTTCGCGGGCCTTGGCTTCGGTGGGTGCGACGTGGCACAGGGCCATGTAGGCGAAGCGGTCCGGGCCGGGTTCGGGAAGGCCTGCGGCGACGGCGGTGCGGCGGTAGAGCCGGAACGAGGTCGCGGTGTCGTCGTAGGTGCCGAGCAGGTTGCACAGGGTGTAGCCGTGTCGGGCGGTCCATTCGACGAGTCGGGTCGAGGTGCCGCTGATCCAGATCGGTGGGTGTGGCTGCTGGTACGGGCGGGGCCAGACGCTGACGTACCGGTAGTGGTAGTGGCGGCCCTCCCAGGAGAAGACGTCGCCGCTGGTCCACGCTTTTTTGATCAGGTCGTGGGCTTCGATGAACATGTCGAGGTTGTGCACGGGGTTCTGGTTCGACGGGAACGTTTCGCCCTGGACGCCGCGGACGAAGCCGCAGTCGATGCGGCCGCCGCTGACCGAGTCGAGGTAGGCGATCTCCTCGGCGACGCGGATGGGGCTTTCGCGGTGTGGCAGTGGGGTGCCCAGGATGAGGACCCGGCCGCGTCGGGTGCGGTGCAGGACGGAGGCGGCGCTGAGGGTGGCCGAGACCTGCAGGGTGGACGCGGACTGGTGGTGTTCGTTGACCATGAGGTCGAAGCCGAGTTCGTCGGCGAGTTCGTACTCGTCGAGGTAGCGCTGGTAGAGCTCGTGGCCGAGGACGGGGTCGTAGTAGCGGTTGGGCATGAAGTACTTGAGGCCGCGGTTTGCCTCTTCGGCCTCGGGTGCGATGTACGGGTAGGGCATTTCGGTGAAGTGGTAGAGCTTCACTGGGCCTCTCCGATCAGGAAGGACCGGACCTCCCGGTGGAATGCGTGGGGGCGTTCCAGGTAGGGGTAGTGCCCGGCGTGCGGCAGCTCGACGAAGCGGGCCGAGGGCAGCAGGTCGGCCAGTGCGGCGCTGTGTCGTGGGGGTACGAGCCGGTCGTGGGTGCCGGCGATCACGAGGGTGGGCATGGTGATCAGGTGCAGCCATCGGCGTAGTCGTGGGTCGTGCAGGAAGGGTTTCCAGGCGTACCGGGACAGGGCGGCGCGGTCGGCGAAGGCCCGTTCGTAGTCGTCGTCGGTGAGGCCGGGTGGGTAGCCGGGCATGCGCAGGTCGTGGCAGGCGGTGGGTTCGGCCCAGCCGAGTTCGACGATTTCGGTCGGGTCGAGCAGGAGGATGTCGGCGAAGTCGGGTTCGGTGGGTCCGGACAGTTTCACCCCGTACGGGCTGACGAGGGTGAGTGTGGTGAACAGGTGTGGGGCGCGTACGGCCATCTCCAGGGCGATCCAGCCGCCGAAGCCGGCGCCGGCCAGGTGCAGGGGGCCGTGTGGTGGGTCGGTGACGGGGTCGGACAGGTAGTGCTGGGCGAGGTCGGCGACGCTGTCCCAGTCCTGTGCGGTGTCGTCAAGTGGTGTGCCGAAGCCGGGGTGTCGGGGTACGGCGACGTGCAGGTCGTCGGCGAGCAGGCCGAGGGCGCCGATTGTTCCGGGGAGGACGTCGGCGTCGTGGAGGAACAGCAGGGTGCTCATGGTGTGGTCCTCCCCCGGCTGAAGAAGGTGTGCAGGAGGGTGGCGACGGCCTCGGGTTGGTCGAGGTTGGGTGCGTGGCGGGCGTCCATGCGGCGCACGTGTACGTGGGGGGTGAGGTTTTCCAGGTGGCGGCCCCAGTCGGGTTCGAGGAGGTCGTCGCGGGTGGCCTCGACCACGAGGATGGGGACTGTGGTGTCGCGCAGGGGTGCTGGCCAGGTGTCGGGGCCGGGTTTGGGCAGGGTGGGGTGTTGCAGGCGGGGGGCCATGCAGGCCTGGACGTGGCCGGGTTTGCGGGTGTTGGCGTAGCGCACCTTGACGGTGTCGTCGAAGCCTGGGTATTCGTCGGTCATGAGGGCGACGAGGCGGCGTACGTCGTCTTCGGTGCCGTCGAAGCGGCCGAGTTCGGTGGTGCCCTTTGTGGAGCGCCAGGGGCCGCCGGTGCCGCAGATGCTGACCGCTGACAGGGCGGGCAGCGCGGGTGTGGGTGTGGCGAGTGCGCGTAGCAGGAGGGATCCGCCGAAGGACTGGCCGGCGAAGTGGGCGGCGTCGACGTCGAGGGCGGCGCAGAACGCGGCGAGGTGTGCGGTGCGGAAGGAGTACGGCGAGCGGTCGAGGTAGACGACCTTGTCGGTGTCGCCGTAGCCGAGCAGGTCGGGTGCGAGGACCCGGTAGTGCTGGGCGAGCAGCGGCATGACCCGGGACCAGCTGCCGATGGCGTCGCCGCCGAATGCTCCGTCGTGGACGAGGACGACTGTGCCTTCGGGTTGTCCGGGTGGTGTGGATTCCCAGTAGCGGGTGGTGAAGCCGCCGGCGTTGATGGTGTGGGTGCGTGGTGGGGTCATGGTTCTGCCTCGCGGTGGGTGGGCTGCGGTCAAGGGCTGTGGGGGTGGAAGGTGCCGTAGCGGCCGTTGTGGTGCAGCAGGGGTTCGGCGTCGGTCTGGGCGCGGGCGTGCAGTACCTCGCCGCAGAGGACCCAGTGGTCTCCGCCCTGGTGGATGGCGGTGGTGCGGCATTCGAGGACGGCGGTGGTGCCGGTGGCGAGGGTGGGCACCGGTGTGCGGCCGGTGACGATGGCGGCGGCGAGGTCGTCGAGGTCGCGGCCTCGGCTGGCGAACGCTCGTGCCCAGGCGGCGCGGTCGGCGGCGAGGTAGTTGATGCTGAACCGGCCGGCCCGTTCGGCCAGCGGCGCGACGCCGGTCTTGGTGTCGACGGCGACCATGGCCATTGGTGGTTCGCCGGACAGGGATGTGGCCGAGGTGCAGGTGACGCCGGTGATGCCGCCAGGTCCGCCGGGTATGAGGAGGATCGCCACGGGCGCGGGTACGCGGCGGAAGGCGGCCCGGAACCGTGCGGGTTCGACGAGGCGGTCAGGGTTTGTGGGGTTCATGTGCCGCTCCCCTGTCGGTGCGGGTCAGCCAGAGGTGGTGGACGTCGGTGCGGGTGGTGAGGTGTGCGGCTGTGGGGCTGCCGCCGATCACGACGGCTGAGGCGACCCAGTCGGCGCAGGCGCCGGTGCGGGCCAGGACTGTGCTCTGGGTGATGTCGGAGGTGGCGGGTCGGCCGGTGCGCGGGTCGATGAGGTGGTGGCCGTTGGTGCCCCAGCGGCGTTTGCCGATGCCGCTGGTGGCGACGCCGCCGTCGCGAACTCGCAGGACGTGGCCGTTGGGCAGGTTGACGGGCCAGCCGTCGCCGTCAGGGCCGGGGCCGCGGCAGGTGACGTCTCCCCCGACGCTGGCGGCGGAGTTGGGGCCGAGCCAGGTGACGATGTCGTCGGCCCACCGGCCCTTGGCGAGCGCGCCGACGTCGATGCCGTATCCGGGTGCGAGGCGGGCGGTGTCGCGGCGTAGTTCGAGCAGTTCGGCCAGGGGTGGCACGGGGGTGGGTGTCGTGGGTGGCGCGGTCGGTGGTGTGCCGGTGGTCCAGGAGCGGACGTAGCCGGCGGCGAGGAGCCGGGGCAGCATCGCGGCGTTCACCAGGTTGGCGCTGGCGGCGGCGACGGCCAGGGCGTGGCGGAGCATGGCGTGCAGGTCCGCGGAGACGGGGTGCCAGCGGCCGGCGGCGGCGTTCAGGTGGGACAGTTCGCTGTCGGGGCGGAATCGTGAGTAACGCTTGTCGAGGGCGTGGAGTCGTCGCTGGACCTCGGCGAACGGTGTGGCCGGTGTGCCGTGGCTGGCGAGGGTCACGTCGCAGGTGAACACCGAGCAGGTGTAGCGCTGTGTGGGCGCGGTGGTCATGCGGGTGCTCCCTTCATCACCAGTTTTAACATGCTAAACATGATGATGTTTCGGGAGCAAGGGGCTGTCCAGGTGGTTCCCCGCCCGACCCGTCGTCGTTGACGGGCCGGGCGGTTCACCGTCGGCGGGCTACCGGCCCGCCGAGTCCCGGTCCAGCACCTCCCGGGCGCTGCGGGCGACCGCGGCGTCGATCAGCCGGCCGTCGGCGGTGACCGCCACTCCGGAGCCGCTGAGTTCGGCGGACGCCAGTCGGTCGACGATGTCGCGGGCCGCGTCGATCTCGGCAGTCGTCGGCGAGAACACCGCGTTCACGACGGGCACCTGCGCGGGATGGATCGCCGTGCGGCCTCGGTATCCCTGACGCAGCAACAGGCGGCTTGTCGCCTCGAGCCGGTCCGGGTCGCGCAGGGCCGTCTCGGTCGGGCCGACCGGCGGGGCCAGGCCGACCGCCGCGCAGGCCAGGACGATGCGCGAGCGGTGCGGCCACAGCTCCTCCCGGTCCGGGCCGGGTTGCAGGCGCAGCTCCGCCGCGAGGTCCGCCTCGCCCAGGCCGAGACGCTCGACGCGGGGTGCGGCGGCCACGGCCTCGGCGTGCAGCACGCCGCTGGCCGTCTCCAGCAGCGCGAACACGGCTGTCGACCCGTGCGGGACGCCACTGTCGCGTTCGGCGTCGCCGAGCAGCCGGTGCACCTCGGCCAGCAGGTCGACGTCGGCCTTCGGCACGACCACACCGGTCAGTCGTGGGCCGACCACCGCGGCGATGTCGGCGGCCGGCGTGTCCGCGTTGAGGCGTACCCACCACTGCACGGTGGCGGGGGCGTCGGCGAGGAACGCGCCGACGCTGGCCCTGGCGGTGGCCTTGTTCGCAGGTGCGACAGCGTCCTCCAGGTCGAGGATGCAGGCGTCGGCGCCCCGGGCCGCCGAGCGGGCCATCTTGTCCGGCTGGTCCCCCGGCACGTACAGGTAGCTGCGGGCGGTGGGCAGGGGCGCCCCGATGGCCGTCACGGGCGGGTGGGACGGGACAGGTACCGGCCGCGCGGCTGCCCGACCAGGGCGCCGTCGCGCAGGATCTGCTCGCCGCGCAGGAACGTGTCGGTGACGCGAGCGGTCAGTTCCATCCCCTCGAACGGCGTGTACTCCTGCGTCGACAGCGAGTCGTCGGCGCGGACCGTCCAGGTGTGGTTCTCATCCAGCAGGCAGAAGTCGGCGTCCAGCCCTTCGGCGATGGCGCCCTTGGTGGCCAGGCCGTAGCGGCGCGCTGGCGCCCAGGAGGTCAACTCGGCGACGCGGGCGTACGACAGGCCGCGCTTGGAGCCCTCGCTGACCAGGCCGGGCAGCAGGTACTCGGCGCCGCCGAAGCCGGACTTGGCCACGAAGATGTCGTCGGCCGGCTCGCCGAACTTGGTTTCGGCGCGGCAGCAGGCGTGGTCGCTGACGACCCAGTCGAGGTGGCCGTCGAGCAGGTAGCCCCACAGCGCCTCCACGTCCTCGCGGGGACGCAGCGGCGGGTTGACCTTGCCGCCGAGGCCGTAGGCGGTGTCGATGTCGGCAAGCAGGTGGCCGATCGTCACCTCGCGGCGGAAGTCGACGTGCGGGAACGCCTTGGCCATGCGCAGCGCCGCGTCGACGGCCTTCGCCGAGGTCAGGTGCAGCAGGTTGATGGTGGGCAGGCCGGTCTCGTGGGCGAGGTAGGAGGCGATGCTGATCGCGAGGCCCTCGGAGTGCGGCGGCCGGGAGGCGCTGTAGGCGGCGAGCCCGGTGAGGGCGCCCTCCTCCTCGACGAGGCGGGTGTACGCCCGCATGATCTCGGCGGTCTCGCAGTGCAGCGACAGCGAGATCTCGTCGGCCAGGTCGGGGAACTGCTCGCGGGCGGCCTGCACGCCGCGCATGACGAACTCGAAGTGCGCGTAGTCGTAGCGGGCGTCCGGCGGGATCATGAGGAAGGAGCTCTGGTCGGTGGAACGGCCGTGCAGGCCGTGGCCGCCGTAGAACATGAACACCTTGAACGAGGTGACGCCGTGGTCGCGGATCAGCTCGGGGATCTCGTCGATGTGCTCGCTGGTCATGGGCGCGACGTGGAACGCGTAGTCGACGTAGGACTTGTGGTCGGTGGCGTTGCGCACCTCGGGGAAGAACTCGCGGTACGGTCCGCCCCGGTTGAGGTAGTACTGCCCGGTGCGGATGTAGTTGATGGCGGAGGTGACGCCGCCCTGCGCGCAGGCGCGGCTCTCCGTGGCGGTGTCCTCGGCCAGCGGGTGGTAGATGCCCCAGTGCTGGTGGGCGTCGACGACGCCGGGGAAGGCGAGCTTGCCGCCGCCGTCGACGACGGCCTTCGCGCCGGTCGGGTCGATCTTCGGGGCGAGGCGGGCCACGCGGCCGTCGCGGACGGCGATGTCCAGCGCCGCCGGTTCGGGCTGGTCGTGCCGCACCACTCTGACGTTTTTCACTACGAGGTCGAAAGGTTCCACTGTGTGCTCCTGTGTTGGCGGACAGCGAGTCGGTGCCGGCGTCAGTCGGCCTGTAGGCGGGTCAGTGGGAGCAGCAGGTCACCGACGTCGATGACGTCGGCGAGGCCGAGTACCGCGGCGACGACCTGGTCGGCGGTGTCGGAGTCGACACGTCCGGCGACGTTGTCCCGGAACTTCAACGCCAGTTCCGCGTCGGACAGGGGTCGCTGCGGGCCGCCGCGGTTGGTCAGCACCTCCTCGCGCCAGGTCTGCCCGTCGTCGGTGCGTACCGTCACGATGGCCGGGAACTGGTGCGGGAAGATCGTGTTGCACTCGTCGTCGGGGACGACGTCGACGCGGGCCATCAGTGCCCGGCGCTGCGGGTCACGGGCCAGGTCGTCGGTGAAGTCGCCAAGGCCGAGCCCCAGTCCCCCGCCGCCGAGCAGGCCGGCGACGACGGCGTACGGGCCGCTGAACTGCGCCTGGTAGCCGGTGTCCGGTGCGCGTTTGGTGGTGATCGGCTCGCCGATGGTGCGGATCACCGCCGCGGGTACCCGCAGTTCGATGTGGGTGATCCGGTCCACGGGCACGCCCGCGGCGCGCAGGGCCAGGCCGGCGTCGATGGCCGCGTGGGTGAAGTGGTTGGCGGGGTACGGCTTGAAGAAGATGTCCGGCACCGCCCACCGCTGGCCGAGGCCGTCGGTGATCTGGTCGTGGTCGGCTTCGCCGCGCAGGAAGGCGGTGAAGAAGCCGAAGCGGCCCTCCAGGACGGTGGGTGGCCCGGTGAAGCCGCGTCGGACCAGGTCGGCGGCGGTGACGGCGCTGTGGGCGGCCCAGCCGCAGTGCAGCCGCTTGACAGTGCCGCCGGTCCGGTTGGCCTCGATCACCCCGGAGGCCATGGAGGCGGTGACACCGAGGACGTCCAGTAGGCCGTCCTCGTCCAGGCCCAGGAGCATGCCGGCGGCCACGGCGCCGCCCATCGCGCCGCAGATGGAGGTGGCGTGCTGGCCGTGCTCGAAGAACACCGAGTTCTTCAGCGCCGGGTCGTAGCCGGCCATGCCCAGCCGTACCGTCGTCTCGATGCCGACGGCCACGGCGTTGGTGAGGGCCGCGCCGTCGGCGCCGGCGGCCTGGGCGGCGGCCAGGGCCGCCGGGACGACGGCGGCGCTGGGGTGCAGCACCGAGGGCAGGTGGGTGTCGTCGTAGTCCAGCGAGTGCGCCAGGACGCCGTTGCCGAACGCGGCCTGCGCCGCGGGCACCGCGTCGGGTAGCCCGACGACGTGGGCCTGGGCGCGTCCGCCCTGGTCGGCGACGAACTCCAGGGCGGCGCGGCTGGTGGGCAGCCGGTGCGCGCCCACGCACAGGCCGAGGATGTCCAGGACCCGTTGGCGCACGCTGGCGGCGACGCGCTCGGGCACTGGCTCGTCGCCGGTGCGGGCGGCGAACGCGGCGAGTTGCCGGGCCAGGGTCTGCTCAGACACGGGCGACCACGGCCAGAGGGCGCACGGGTGAGCCGGTGGCGCCGAAGATGGCCAGCGGCGACAGGACGAAGAGGAACTCGTGGACGTTGTCGGCGGCCAGCTCCTCCAGCGCCATCGTCTCGATGATGTAGACGCCACGTTCGACGAGCAGCACGCGGTGGGCGGGCAGGACGCTGTGCCCCGCGCCCGGTGGCAGGCACTCGAAGGCGATGGTGTCGGCCCCGACGGCGTGGACGCCCTGGTCGGCAAGCCAGGTGGCGCCGGCCTCGCCGACTCCGGGTACGCCTGTGGTGTGCCCGATGTAGCGGGTGCGGTCCTCGTGGTCGAACAGCCTGCCCCAGCCGCTGCGGACCAGCGCCACGTCGCCGGGGCGCAGCGGGGTGCCCTGCCGGTCGGCGGCTGCCGACAGGTCGGCGGGGGTGATCTCGTATCCGGGCTCGCAGCCGTCGGGCAGGCCCAGGGCGGCGGGGACGTCGAGCAGCACGCCGCGGCGCACGATCGGGGCGATGGTGTGCGCGCCCAGGTCGGGGTAGCGGCCGCCGCGGCCGGCGTCGGCGGCGTCGGAGCCGTCGAGCAGCCGGCCGTCCTGCGAGACGTGGGAGAACGCGTCGATGTGGGTGCCGACGTGGGTGCCCATGGTGATGATGTCGTTGGCGGCGGAGCCGCCGTCGGGGCGTACCGCGTCGCCGTGCCGGCGGGGCAGGGCGTGCCAGAACGGCGGGTGGTTCGGCGACTGGGGCATGCCGATGGTGAGGCGGCGGCCCAGGTCGTACACCCGGACCCCCGCCTCGACGGCGGCCAGGAGCGCGGCCGTGCCGGCGTCGCTGGTGATGTTCGTTGTGGTCACGACAATCCTTAATCGGTGGTGACGACCGTCAGGCCACGATCTCCCGCGAGCGCAGCTCCGCGACGGCGTCGGGAGCGCAGCCGAGTTCGTTGACGAGGAGGTCGTCGGTGTCGGCGCCGAGCGGCCGGCCGGTGAAACGGATCCGGCCCGGTGTGTCGGACATGCGCCACAGCACGTTGTGCATGAGGACCTCGCCGAGGTCGGGGTCGGGGACCTTGACGACCATCTTGGCGGCCTGGACGTGTTCGTCGGCCACGATGTCGCGGGCGGTGTAGACGGCGGCGACGGCGGCGCCGGCCTCTTCGAAGGCGCGCATGACCTCGTCGCGGGTGCGCTCGGCGATCCACCCGCCGACGTACTCGTCGAGCAGGTCGGCGTGCGCGGCGCGTTGCCGGCCGGAGGCGAACCACGGCTCGTCGATGACCTCGGGGTGACCGACGAGGCGCAGGACCCGCTCGGCGATGGACTGCGCGCTCGTGGACACGGCGACCCAGTCGCCGTCCTTGGTGCGGTAGGTGTTGCGGGGGGAGTTGTTGGTGGACCGGTTGCCGTGCCGGTGCTCGACGACGCCGAGCTGGTCGTAGACGGTGGGGCCGGGGCCGACCGCCATCATGATCGGCTCCAGCAGGCTCATGTCGACGACCTGGCCCTTGCCGCCGTTGCGGTCGCGGGCGAACAACGCCGTCATCGTGGCCGACGACGCGGCGATGCCGCAGATGCTGTCGGCGAGGCCGAACGCGGGCAGCGTGGGCGGGCCGTTCTCGTCGCCGGTGAGGTGGGCGAAGCCGCTCATCGCCTCGGCGAGGGTGCCGAAGCCGGGTCGGCTGGCGTACGGGCCCTGCTGGCCGAAGCCGGAGATGCGCACGATGACCAGGCCGGGGTTGACCTCGTGGAGCTTCTCGGGGCCGATCCCCCACCGCTCCAGGGTGCCGGGGCGGAAGTTCTCCACCAGCACGTCGGCGGTGGCGGCCAGGCGCAGCAGCAGGTCGGCGCCCTCGGGCGCGGACAGCTTGAGGCCGAGGGTGCGCTTGTTGCGGGAGATCTCCTTCCACCACAGCGGTACGCCGTCCTTGGCGTGGCCGTGTCCGCGCATGCTGTCTCCGGCAACGGGGTGTTCGACCTTGATGACGTCGGCACCGAAGTCGCCGAGGATCTGGCAGCACAGAGGGCCGGCCAGGATCGTCGAGGCGTCGATGACGCGGAGTCCGGTCAGCGGTCCGTCGTGCACTGGGCCTCCCCAACTCAGTCCGTTCGCTTCAAACGAACGGTGTTTCGCTCAGCAGAATAGGTTGGAATACGGTTCCGGGTCAACGGCGACGCGCTCCGTCATCCCTGCTGGACAGGCCCATCGGCGTCACCGCGTCGGGTCAGCCGACCGCGCAGGACCACAGCGGCGGCCACCGCGGACCCGGCCGCGACGAACGCGCCGGCAGATGCCGAGAACGTGTCGCCCAGCCAGCCGTGCAGCATCGCGGCGCCCGGCCGGATACCGAGGAAGCACATCGACCACAGCGCCATCACGCGGCCGCGCACCGCGTCGGACAGCCCCTCCTGCATGGTGGCGTTGACGTCGCTGACAGCGAGCAGGTAACCGGCCCCACCCACGGCGATGCCGACGGTGGCCAGCACCGGTCCCGGGCTCACCGCCAACACCGCCATCCCCACGGCCAGCGCGGCCACACCGACCGCGCCCGTCTTGCCGCTGCCCACCGTGCGCCGCAGCCGGCCCACGAAGATGGCGATCAGCGCCGAGCCGACGCCGAAGAAGGTGATGAAGACACCCACCAGCAGGTCACCGCCGCCGAAGCTCTCGGCGAACAACGGCGACAACGTGTTGATCGGCTCCATCGCCAGGCCGATCAGGGCCACGGCCACCAGGCATCGCACCAGCACGGGCCGGTGCCGTACGTAGGCGACCCCGCCCAACACGCCCAGCCGGCCCCGCGCGCCGGCAGCCGGTTTCGGTAGCCGCACACCGCGCAGCGCCAGCGCGAACGCCAGGAAGCTTGCGGCGTTGACGGCGAACGCCGTACCGGCGCCGGCCACCGCGTACGTGGCCGCCCCGGCCACCGGGCCGATGGCCCGCGACAGGTTGAACGTCAGCGAGTGCAGGGCGATCGCCTGCGGCACGTCGGCGCGGCCCACGATGTTGGGCACCAACGCCTGCGCGGCCGGACCGGTGATCGCCTGACCTATCCCGGACAACCCGATGAACGTGAGCAGCAGCCCCGGGTTCAACGCGTCCAGGAAAGCCAGCAGCGCGAGCACCGCCGCGGCGGAACCGCCGAGCGTCTGCCCCACGATGATCAGCCGCCGCCGGTCGACACGGTCGGCCAACGCCCCGATCACCGGGGCGAGGACCAACTGCATGGCGAACTGCAGGGCGGTGACCAGACCCACCATGAACGCCGAGCGGGTCAGCGCGTAGATCGTCAGGATCGCCGCGACGTTCTGGAACCACGTGCCGGTGTTCGACGCCAGCGACCCGAAGAAGTACGGGCCGAAGCGGCGGTCCCGCAGTAGCGCGAGACCGCCGCGGCCTCTCTCGTCGGCTGGCGCGTCGACCGGTGACCCGGCCGGGCGGTCAGCCTGCCGCACCAGCGCCTCCCATGCCGTACCCCTGCGGGGTGCCGCCGGTCAGCGAGGTCCACACCGACTTCGAGCGCAGGTAGAGCCGGGCCGCCTCGGTGCCGTTCTCGCGGCCGTACCCGGACAGGCCGACACCGCCGAACGGCACCAGGTCGGACATCACCCGGTAGGTGTTGATCCACACCGTGCCCGCCCGCACCTGCCCGGCGAACCGGTGTGCGCGGGCGATGTCGGCGGTCCAGATGCCCGCAGCCAGGCCGAACTCGGTGTCGTTGGCCAGCCGCAGCGCGTCGGCGTCGTCGCGGAAGGACGACACCGCGAGGACCGGCCCGAACACCTCCTCGCGCAGCAGGCGGGCGTTGTCGTCCAACCTGTCGAACACCGTCGGCGCCACGTAGAAGCCGTTGCGCAGCCGCTCGGTGTCCGGCAGCGTCGCCTGCGCGACAAGCCGACCCACGCCGCTGGACTCGGCGATGAACGCCGCCGTCTTGTCCCGCTGCACGGCGGTGATCTGCGGACCCAGGTCCGTCTCGGCGTCGAACGGGTCGCCCACCCGCAGTGCCCGCACCCGCTCGGCCACCCGGTCCAGCACGTCGTCGTAGATCGACTCGTGCAGGACCAGCCGGGAGCCGGCGATGCACATCTGCCCGCAGGAGGCGAATACGCCCAGCACCACTGCGTCTACGGCCTGGTCCAGGTCGGCGTCGGGGAAGAGGACCTGCGGCGACTTGCCCCCCAGCTCCAGCGCCACCGGGGTCAGGTTGGCCGCCGCCGACCGGGCGATCGCCTTGCCGGTGTCGTGGTGGCCGGTGAACACGATCAGGTCGACGTCCGGGTGCGACACCAGTGCCACGCCGGTCTCCCGGCCACCGGGCAGCACCCGTACCAGCCCGTCGGGCACGCCCGCCTCGGCCAGCAGGCCGGCCAGCCGCAGGGCCGTCAACGGCGTCTCCTCGGCCGGCTTGAGCACGCAGGCGTTGCCGAAGGCGAGCGCCGGGGCGATCTTCTTGACCGCGAAGAAGAACGGCACGTTCCACGGGATGACACCGGCGACGACGCCGTGCGGCTCGGGCACCGTGTAGGTGTGGTACTCCGGACCGACCGGGATGGTCTCGCCCCGTACCTGCTCGGCCCAGCCGGCGTAGTAGCGGAAGCTGTTCGCGGCCCGGATCGCCTCCCGGCGGGTGTCGCTGAGGATCTTGCCGGTGTTGCGGGTCTCGGTCTCGGCCAGCTCGTCGATGCGGGCCTCGATGAGGTCGGCGACCGCGTGCAGGATCCGGCTACGGTCGCTGCCGGTGCGGCGGGCCCACGCCGGCTGGGCGGCACGCGCCTCCCGGACGGCGGCGTCCACCTCGGCAGGCGAGGCGGGCGCGATGTGGGTCAGGACCCGGCCGTCGATAGGCGAAACGACATCAGCCATCGGTGTTCCCTTCGTCGTGAGCCGGGCGTGCCCGGCGTGCCGGGTCCATCGACCCGGTGAGATGCTCGGGCACCCAGACGTCCAGCACGGCCGGGACGCGGTCGCGCGCCACCGCCGTACGGGCCCGGTCCAGGGCCGCGGTGAGGTCGGCCGCCCGCACCACCTGCTCCCCGTAGCAGCCCTGCGAGCGGGCGTGCGCCGCGAAGTCCGGCGACGGGGTGAGGTGGCCGCCGAGCACAGTGGGTTCGGTGACGGCCAGGCCGTCCGGGTAGTGCGCGGCAAGGGTGGTCGTGCCGGTGCGGTAGCCGCCGTTGTTGACCACCACGGTGACCACCGGCGCGTCGTGCTGCTGCTGCAACCACAGGCACGAGTCCGGCGAGCCGAACAGGTACGAGCCGTCGCCGGTGACCGCCACGGCGTGCGCGCCGCCGGCGGCCATGCTGGCGCCGGTGGCCGCCGCCACCGACCAGCCGAGGCTGGACCCGCCCTTCTCGAAGAGGGTGCCCGGCTTCGTCCGGCGGACCGGCGCGGTGTCGAACACCTCCCAGGTCAGCAGGTCGTCGGGGCGCAGGTGCTGGTCCAGGGCCGCGGCGATCAGCGCGGGCGTGGGAGCACCGGAGACCGCCGCGTTGCCACCGGCCGGTCGCGGCGCGGCGGCCGGCGGCCGTTGCCGCCGTCGGCGTACGGCGTCGGCGTCGCCCGGTCCGGCCGCGCCGACCTCGGCCAGCACGGCGGCGAGGAACGCCGCCGGGTCGGCGGTGGTACGTGCGTCGGCGCGCAGCTCGTACAGCGGGACGCGACCCTCGATCGGGTCGGGTCCGGCCCAGCCGATCCACGCGTCCTCGTGGGGACGTTCCACGGCGGGCATCCACGGCACCGGATGGTCCAGCACGACGATGACGTCGAACTCGTCCAGTGGCGCGGTGGTGTGCCACGGGTTGTCGTCGGGCAGGTTCATCCGGTAGCGGGTGGCGCGTACCTCCACGCCGAGGGTGTCGGCCAACTCGGCCAGCAACGTCACGGCGTGCGGGTTGACGCCGACGCGGTCGGTGACGATGACGGGCCGTCGGGCGGTCGTGAGGCGGCGGGCCACCTCGCTGACCACGCCGGGGTCGCCCGGTCCCAGGGTCGGGATGCCGAGCCGTTGGGCGCTGGGGACCGGGTTGCCGACCGGGATCGGGTGCCGGCCCACCTCTTCGGGCATCGCCAGGTAGACGGGGCCGCGTCGGGGCGCGAGGGCGACCTGGAAGCCACGCGCCACCACCAGGGCGGCGTCGTCGAGGGCGGACAGCTTGTAGTCCCACTTGACGTACTGCCGCACGATCGAGCCCTGGTCCCAGCGCTGCTGCTTCCAGAACACCGGCGAGTTGCGCGACTCGGCGCGGGTGGGCGGATAGCCCGACATGATCATGATGGGGTGGTCGCCCCACATGGCGTTGTGGATGGCGCCGCCGTGGTGCAGCAGGCCGAGATCGGCGTGGGCAGCGGTCATGGAGGGCTGGCCCGTGACCATCGTCTCGCCCATCGCCGCGGTGAGGGCGACGTGTTCGTGGGGGCAGGTGATGATCTGGGGGGTCGGCTCGCCCTGGTGCCGGGCCTGCGCGCTGGCCTCCTGGAACGAGGTCAGCTCGGAGCCGCTGTTGAACCACAGCCGTCGCACACCGCTGGCCACGGCCGCCGCCAGGACCGCGGAGGCGGCGCTTGCGGCGGCCGGGCCGCCGGTCACAGGTTCCTCGCGCGCTCGAGGTAGCTGCGGTTGATCAGTTTGTCGATCGGCGCCGCGGACTTCACCAGCTTGGCCTTGACGAGGCTCTCCTGACCCTTGAGCCAGGTCTGCTCGTTCATCTCCAGGGCCTTGTCCGGGCCGGCAGCCAGCCAGCTCTCCACCAGCAGTGGCAGCTCGGCACGGGCCTGGGCCGGGTCGGCCTCCGGGTTGTACTTGCGCAGGTCGTTGATGACCTGATCCCAGTTCGCTTCCTTGCTGGCGTAGTCGATGGCCTTGAGCACGCCGGCGAGGAACTTCACCGGCATGTCGCTGCCCGACTCGACCATCTTGGCGCTGGTGTTGTACGAGTCCGACGGCATCGGTGCGAAGTCGTCGGTGCTGAAGAAGACGACCTCGCCGACGTCCTTCTGGATGGTGGCCCGGTCGGTGTTGACGCAGATCCACGCGTCGACGTCGCCCTTGCGGGCCAACTCGTACGCGGCGGTGCCGACACCGGTGACCGGACGCTTCACCGACTTGGGGTTGACCCCCGCGTTGATCAGCATGACGTCGAGGAGGTTCTCGGTGGCGCCGCCGGTGGAGACGATGCCGCAGGTACGTCCGGCCAGCTCGGCGGGGTTGCGGATCGGCTTGTTCGGCAGGGACACCACCTCGAACTGCGACTTCTGCCGCACGCTGGCGATGCTGACGAACGGCGCGTCCTCGTTGGCCACCGCGATGATCGCGTTGATGCCGTTGGCCCGGGTCAGGTCGGCCGAGCCACCGAGCACCGCCTGGATGGCGGTGGCGGTGCCCTGCCCACCCTTGATGTCCAGGGCGAGGCCGAACTCGGAGAAGAAGCCGCGCTCCTTGGCGACCATCGTCTCCACGAAGCTCAGCGTCATGCCGGAGGCGGTCATGTACGAGCCGTTGAGGCTGCCGTCGGCGTTGACCTTGTCGTCGTCGCCGCCACAGCCGGTGAGCAGCAGGGTCATGCCACCGGCGGTGGGCAGCAGAAGCCCGGCGGTGGTGCTGGCCCGAAGGAACGAACGCCGCGAGACCGGCGCGCCAATGGAACGGTCGTTTCTCATGAAGATCTCCCGGTGCGGAGGAGGGGGATGATGGTGTGCGACGGAGAAAGGCAAGGCGTGACCTGCCCGCGCCGCGTCGCGGCGCCGACCAGGGATCGGGTGTGGGAGGAGCGGACCTGTCAGGGGGTACGGCGTGGCTGCACGGACTCGTGCCAGGGGATCAGCAACCGGCGGGCGCCGGTCACGATGCTGTAGAGGGTGAAGCCGAACAACGCCATGATCAGGATCGCGCCGAACAGTTTGTCGACCTGTAGGCCGTTCTGGAGGTTGACGGCGTACCGGCCGAGGCCCTTGTCACCGCCGAGGTACTCACCGACGATCGCGCCGATGGTCGCCTGGACGACCGCAAGCTCCATGCCGGCCAGGATGAACGGCATCGTGTACGGCAGGTCGGCCCGCCAGAACCGCTCCCAGCGGGACGCCTTCAGCGTCGTCATCAGGTCGTGCATCGAGCTCGGAACCGAACGGACGCCGAACGAGGTGTTGATGAGCAGCGGGAAGAACGCCAGCAGCGCCGCCATGACCACCTTGGACGACGGGCCGAAGCCCAGCCAGAGGATGAACAGCGGGACCAGCGCGACCTTCGGCACCACCTGGGTGGCCACGATGAACGGCCGGGCGATGCGGTCGAACAGCGGCGACTTGCCGATCATCAGGCCGAGCCCGACGCCCAGGACGATGGCCAGCGCCAGACCCATGATGACCTCGTAGAAGGTCGTCCAGATGTGGGTCTGCCACACGAACGGGTCGGTGATCTGCTCGATGAAGGACTTGAACACCGCCTCCGGCGCCGGGAGCACGAACCGGGACAGGTCCGTGACCTCGACGTAGACCTTCCAGGCGACCAGGAACAGCGCGATGAGCAGAGGGCTGGTGTAGAAGGACAGCCAGCGGTTGTTGCGCAGTCGCTGCGACAGCGTCAGCGGCGGGGGGCGTAGCTGTTCCGCGGTGGGCGACGTCGGCGCCGGGTGGCGCTGATCTGTAGTGGTCACGTGCGACACCTCAGTTGCTGATCAGGCCGAGACGGCGGGTCGAATGTCGTTGTCCTGCTGCACCTCGCCGATCTGGCGGCGCAGCTCGGTCGCGAGGGAGCGGAACTCGGCGGACTCGGTCATCGCGAGGGTGCGCGGACGCGGCAGCGTCACCTCGGTGATGGAGTGGATGTGACCGGGCTTGGTCCCCAGCATCACGATGCGGTCGGCCAGGAAGACGGCCTCGGAGACGGAGTGCGTCACGAAGACGACAGTCTTGCGGTTCTCCAGCCAGATGCGCTGCAACTCGGCGTTCATCATGTCGCGGGTCTGCGCGTCCAGGGCGCCGAACGGCTCGTCCATGAGCAGCACCTGGGGGTCGTGCGCGAGCGCCCGGGCGATGGAGACCCGCTGCCGCATACCGCCCGAGAGCTGGTGCGGGAGCTTGTTCGCCGCTTCGGGCAGCCCGACGAGGGCCAGCATCTCGCGGACCTTCTCCTCGCGCTCCCGGCGGCCCACGCCGGCCATCTCCAGCGGCAGGGCGACGTTGGCGCCCGTCGACCGCCACGGCATCAGCGTGGCTTCCTGGAAGACGAAGCCCAGCGGGCGGTCGGCGTTCTCCTGCCGGTCGCCGTGGTCGATTCGCACCCGCCCCACGGTCGGGCTCTCCAGCTGACCGATGATCCGCAGCAGTGTGGTCTTGCCGCAGCCGGAGGGGCCCAACAGCACCACGAACTCACCGTCGGCGATGTCGAGTGAGACGTCGCTCAGCGCGAGCATCGACTGGCCACCGGCGCCGGCGAAGACCTTGCTGACGCCCTCCACTTTGATCGCACTCATGGGTACCCCTGTCACCGGCCGGTCCGTGAAATTCAACGCGGGTTTGTTCGCTTGTGCAGTACGGCGTTCTGTTGGAGGGAACGTAAGCTATGTTCGGCGGCGAGGTCAATGGTCCGCAGGGCCCGACTCCATACGACTAGTTCCCTACTAATCGCCCAACTCCGGAGAAACGCCCATGGAACACCTGCCGCAGCGCACAGCGGTGCTGGTCATCGACATGCAGAACGACTTCTGCTCCCCCACCGGGGCCATGGCGAAGCTCGGCGCAGACGTCGGAGTGAACACCGAGCTGGCCCGCCGGCTGCCGGGCTTCCTCGACCGGGCGCGGGCCGCGGGATGCCTGGTCATCTGGGTGCGGCAGGCCGCCCACGAGCAGCTCGTTTCACCGGCCCGGCGGGCCCGCGCCGAGGCGATGGGCCGCAGCCCGCTCAGTGTCTGCGCCGCCGGCTCCTGGGGCGCCGAACTCGCCGAGGGTCTGCGCCCCGAGCCGGGCGACTGCCACCTGGAGAAGACGCGCTACAGCGCGTTCGTGGGCACGCCACTGCACAACCTGCTTCGCGCGCACGGACGTGACCACGTGGTAGCGGTCGGGACGGCCGCCAACGTCTGCGTGGACTCCACCATCCGCGACGCGTACATGGCAGACCTGGCCGCCACGATGCCGACCGACCTGGTCGGCTGGACCCGCGCGGACCTCGCCGAGGCGGCGATCCGCAACCTGGGCTTCTACTTCTGCGAGACGACGACCTCGGCCGAACTGGTCGCGGCGTGGTCCGCGAGCGACCGCGTCGCCTGACGCCGGGGCGCACGCTTGCGCTCCACCGGCTCCGGCTCCGGGGCGTCCTGCGTCGCGGAGGGCTGGTAGCCCAGCTCGGCGCTGACCTGGCGGGCCGCGTCGGCCACCAGGTCGCCGTACTCGACAAGCAGCTGCGCCGAGAAACGGTCCTGAGGGCCGCACAGTGACAACGACCCGTAGACCTCGCCGGAAGCCAGCCGGATCGGCGCGGCCACACTCACCGCGCCGGCCTGCCGCTCGCCCCGGCTCACCGCGTAGCCCAGCTCACGGATCTCCCGCAGATCGGCCCAGAGCTGCTCGACGGACGTGATGGTGGCCGCGGTGACCGATACCAGCTCATGGGTGGCCAGGTATTCGGCGATCTCGGAATCGGGCAGCGCCGCCAGGATCGCCTTGGACGACGACCCGGCGACAAGCGAATGGCGGGAACCGAGCGTGACCGACATCCGGATCTCGTGCGGCGAGAGCACCTGGTCGGTGTAGACCCGCACCCACCCCTGCCGCATCGACAGGGTCGCCGTCTCCCCCGTGGCCTCCACCAACCGCCGCATGTGCCGGTTGGTGATCGCCTGCACGTCGATGGCGCGCAGGGCGGCCAGCCCGACCGCGAGGGCGCCCGGCCCGAGTCGGTAGCGCCGGGTGCCCTCGTCGAACGTGACGAACTGGTTGGCCGTCAGCTCCTTGAGGATGCGGTGGGCCACCGCCTTGGGCAGGTTCAGGACCCGGGCGACAGTCGACACCCCGATCATCTCCGGGCTGCGTTCGGCGAGGAGGTCGATCACGGCCAGGGCGCGACCCAGGCCGCTCGTCGTGTAGCGATGACCGTCCTCCGACTCGGACGTCGGCACGCTGATCCCCATTCAGATCACCTCTCGAGGTGCATAGGAACGACGCCAGCGGTTGACCGATCTGGCTGTGATGAACGCCCGACGTCTAGTGCTGGATCCCGAGCATACTGACACGGCGGAGGTAGTTTCGGGCGTCCTCGGGGTTGTCGGCGAGCGCCCGCAGGCGCAGCAGCCGCTCGCGGCGACCGGCCAGTTCGACACCGTCGGCCGAGGTGCGGTTCTCCGTCGTGGTCGGCTGGACGAAGCGCTCGGCGATCGACCTGCGACGTTGCGCGTACTCACTGGTGGCCGTGTCCGGGTCCGGCTCGGCCAGCGCGATGGCGACCGCCACCGCGTCGTGGATGCCCGAGTTCAGACCCATGCCGCCGGTGGTGCTGCTCAGGTGGGCGGCGTCGCCGGCCAGCAGCACCCGGCCGATCCGGAAGGACTCCGCGAGCCGCTGGTGGCTGCGGTAGGTCTGGTGCTGGCTCAGCGGCAACTCGCGGGCGTCGGGCGTGCCCCCCAGCAGCAGGTCCACGGCGGCCAGGAAGGCCGGGTGCGTGCCGGACGGGGGCTCGTCGTCGACGCCGGTGCCCGTCGACAGCGCCGCACGCCAGATGTCGGGGGTCCTGATCAGCGAGAAGCGGCCCTTCGGGCCGGACCAGTAGCCGACCGCGCCGAGATCGGGCACCGCGTCCTCGAAGCGGAACGGGGTGGCCACCACAAGGCTCAGCGTCGGGTACGTGAAGCCGGGGAACGGAACGTCGAGCAGTTTGCGGGCGGTGCTGTGCGCGCCGTCGGCGGCCACCACCCACTGGGCGCTCACCACGCTCGGGGCGCCGTCGACAGTCACGTCCAACTCGACATGCGTGTCGTCCTGACGCAGGCCGACCACGTCGTGCCCGAACCGGATGTCCACGTTCGGTGTCTCGGCGACCGCGCGGCGCAGCAGCCGGACCAGCTTGTACTGCTCGTACTGCAACCGGAACGGATACCGGGTCTCACCTTCGAGCGCCTCGTAGGAGAAGCAGGCGGACTCGGTCAGCTCCAGGTCGCGGTAGTCCAGCCGGTGTACCCGGACCGCCTCCTTGAGCAGCGGGGCGGCCAGGTCGAGCTCGTCGAGCAGTTCGGTCGTCGGGGGGTGAACGGTGGAGCCGCGCCACTCCGACCGCACCTCGTCCGGGCCACGTTCGAGAACGATCACCGGGATGTCCCGGCGGGCCAGGGCGAGGGCCGTCACCATGCCCACCGGCCCGCCACCGAGAACGACGACTGGGGCTTGCACGGCGTGACTGGTGGACGCCACGTTCACTCCTTCCCGCCGGCGACAACGCCGACGATTCCGGTCGAGGGGGATTGAGTCAGGGTGGCGGCCAGGTGCCGCAACGCCGGGCTGGGTGATTCGCCCGCCAGGTGGGTGATTCCGGCGGTCTCCAGCAACTGCCAGGCGCCGGCGAGGTTGGACGACAGCACCGGGACGGGTGTCTGCGGCAGGACCTCGTCGAGGACGTCCAGGCTGGGTGCGCCCGTCCCGGTCAGCAGCACCGCGTGCCCGGGCGGGAAACCGTCGTCGGCGAGCGAGCGCAGGGTCTGCCGCACGGTGTCGCGGACGGTGGTCGAGCTGAGGTCGTAGATGGCGCCGGTGCCGGGCACCGGCACCGGCGTGCCGACGCTGCGGCCGTTCGCGCGCCAGAATGCCGCCGCCTGCTCGGTGAGCCAGTCCGGGTACGGCGAGATCAGGGTCAGTGACCGGACCGCGAGGCGGTCGAGCACCTGCCGGACCGCGTTCGCCGCCCCGAACACCGGTGCGCCGAGCCGCTCGCTCGCCGCCTTGTCGGTGCGGTGCATGTCGCCGCGACCCGGCCGGTAGTAGCAGCCGGTGCAGGCGACGTAGGTGGCGCGCAGGTTGAGGCCGTCGAGCGTGGCGGCGGTGTCCGGCAGCAGTTCGGCGTAGCGGTCCAGCCGCTGCGCGAGTGAGCCGTTCACGACAGGCAGCCGGGCGACGTGGTAGCGGACCCGCGCCGGCAGCAGGCGACGGAGTTCCGGCTCAACAGTGGGGTTGGCGGGTGGAACAATGATGCCCAGAGCTGCCTCGACCATTACAACCGCCAAATCGTTCGACTGAGCCGTACGCCGTTCTACGTACTGGAACGATAGGGGCTGCGGTGGGGTCGGTCAACCCATTGCGGCCGACGGCTCGCACCCAGTGACCAGGCAGTTGTGGCACCACCCGCCCGCCGGCGGCACCACCGCCGTGGCAGTCTGGTCCCCCGTGACAGCCGACCAGACGATGCTCGCGCTCGCCGAACAGACCGAAGCCGAGTTCATGTTCCAGTACGAGGCGGGGGCGCCCACCGACGTCCGGGCCGCGCTCGGCATGACGGCCACCCGGATGGGCGGCGGGGTGGTGCTGTCCATGCGACACGACCCCACCGGCTACTGGAGCAAGGCGCTCGGGTTCGGCGTCGACGAGCCGGTCACCGCCGACCTCATCGCCGCGGTGTGCGACTTCTACCGCGCCGAGGCGACACCCGCCGCCGTCCTCCAGATCGCCCCCGACCTGCTACCGGCGGACTGGGACGACATCTGCGCGCGGGAGAACATCACCGGCGGCAGCACCTGGGTGAAGCTCGCCGCCGAGATCGACACGCTCCGACCCGGCCGCACCGACCTGCGGGTCGGCCCAGTGCCTCCGGACCTGCACGGTCAGTGGGCGTCGGTGGTGCTGCGCTGCTTCGGCATGCCCGAGCAGCACCTCGGGCCGATGCTCGCCGGCGCCGTGCGCGACCCGCGCTTCCACCCGTACGCCGCCTGGGACGGCGACGAGATGGTCGCCGCCGCCAACCTGTTCGTCCACGGCACGGTGGCCTCGCTCAACACCGGGGCGACAGTGCCGAGCCACAGGGGTCGCGGCGCGCAGTCGGCGCTGCTGACGGCCCGGGCGGCCGCCGCGGCGCGGGCCGGCTGCCTGTGGGTCGTCTCCGAGACCGGCCGACCCGACCCGGGCTCGTCCAACCCGTCGCTTTCCAACATGCTCCGGGTCGGCCTCACACCGCTGTACGAGCGGCGCAACTGGGTGTGGCGGGCCGAGCCGGCCGGGTCGTGAAGCCGGCCGGAAGTCACCGTCACCGACTTGCCTGCGCCGCCCGCCGGCTCAGCGCGTCGACATGATCGACGAGTTGGCGTACGGCTGCGTCGTCGCCCGCGTCGACCGTCTCGATGCGGTCGAGCAACCCGGCGTAGTCCGACGTCAGCGCCAGGTACCGCCTGCCGAAGTCCTCCTCGGCTCCCGTGACACCTCTGCGGCGGCGCGTCGCCGCGTACCGCTTGTCGAGGTCGATGATCTGCTGAGCCAGCACGGCCGCGCCGGCGCCCAGCGCGCTACGGGCGTCGGCGTGCTCGTCGCGGCGGCGCCGGCGGACGGCTGCGAGCCTGCCCGCCCGGCGACCCGCCACATAGAGCGTGGTCGAGCCGATGACGACGGCCACGATCGCCGCCCCCGCGAGCAGGAAACGCGGCAGCGACGGGCTGATCGTGCGCGTGCCGTCGGGCACGGTGCCGGCCTTCACCAACAGGTCGTAATTGACGGTGATGACCTTCAGCGCGTCCAACGGGCGGTCGACAAAATTGTCGATGCCCCGGCCGATGATCGACTCCGCCACGGCGGCCCGGCCGAAGTTCTCGTCGTCGCGCCCGGGCAGCAGCGCGCAGCCCCACGTGTCGTAGTCATCGCCGTCGCGGCTCAGCACCAGCACGACGTTCCCGTCGGCGGCTCGCACGACCTGGCGGCAGCCCTTCCGCAGGTCGGCGCCCGGCTCCAGCAGCAGCACGACAAGGCGGCGGTTGCCGATGATCCGTTCGGCCGCGGCCCGGTCCAGGTCGACACCTGGTGCCGCGTAGACGGAGGACGTGCGGACCTGGCGGGCGGCCGGACCGTCGAGCACCCCGCCGGTCCACAGTGCCCAACCGGCAAGCACCAGGCAGGCAAGCACGGCGAGACCGAAGGACGTGCTTGCCAGAGCACCGAGCGACTTCTTCACGACAACCTGCCCTGTAGGTAGAGCTCCGGCCGGTAACTGATCAGGCCCGACGTTCGGGCGCTGTCGTCCAGTTCGTCGGCCGCCTCCTTCAACAACGACAGCACGTGGTGCTCCGGCAACTCCTCGTCCAACGCGGCACGCGCCGCTTGGAGCTTGACGATGCCCCTTGTCAACGCCGGGTTGCTGCGCGCGTCGGTCAGCAGGGACATCTCGACGGCGAGCGCCGTGAGACCGGCCAGCCGGGCCGGCGCTCCGTTGCCCCGCCGGATCCCCGTGCCGTTCGACCGGCGCAGCGACCGGACCGACAGGGCCAGGAACATCGCCACGCAGCCCGCGAACAGCCACGGCAGCGCGGGCAGCGCCACCCGCAGCGGGTCGACCGGCCGGTACGGCAGCGGACGGTCGAACAGCCCCGCGTAGCGAATGTCGGTGACCCGGTTCAGGTAGACCGCCAGCACGTGGTCCTGCGAATAGTCGTACTGGCTGATCCGGTCGGCGAAGTGGCCGTAGAAGCTCGCCCCGGCCACCTCGGCGAAATCCGCCGCCGGGCCGTGGTATTCGATCCAGTTGCCGTACATCACGATGATCGGGGTATCCGGGAACAGGCCGGTCAGGGCCGGCCCGAAGCGGGGCAGGGGTTCTCCGAACGGCTGCGGCGGAAGCGCCACGTACAGGGCGCCGTCCGGGAACGCGGTCTTCGCGGCCTTGCCCGGCACCGCGGTGAGACTCGCTCCCGCGGCGGCGTGCAGGCCCTTGGTCCGCAGGTCGGCGGCGACGGCCGCCAACTCCGGACCGCTCGGCTCGCGCCAGCGCAGCACGTCGTGGTCGGCCGGGGTAGGCACCTCCCGCATCCCGGCGATCAGTGCCACAAGCGAGCCCGTCACGTCGGCGGTGGCGAAGTGCGCACGCCAACTCGGCAGGTCATCGGGTACGGCCCGGTAGATGTCGCCGGACACCTCGGTGCCGATCACCGTGATGGTGGCGTTCTCCACGTCGCGTACCCGGCGTTGTTCGTCCTCGTCGAGCCAGGGCGGCGCGACCAGGATGCGGACCGGGAAGTCGCCGGCCACCTCACGGACCTGCTGCTCGTCCCACCCTGCGATCGAGCCGGGCAACCGCACCACGGGGCTGGCGTCCACCAGCGCCGTCATCTCCTCCACCGACGGCACGGTCGGATCGGCCGCCTGGGGAGCCGGCCCCTTCGGGGCCGTCACCGATTCGGCCGGCGACCGACCGTAGCTGACGTCGGCGCCGTGCTGCTGCTGGGCACCCAGGAAGATCACCAGGACGACCACGGCGATGCCCAGGAGCACCCAGCGCAGCGCCTCGTAGCGGCGCGACCGGCGGGCCGTCACGGGTGCCCCCGCCACAACCGGTCGGCCTGCTGGGCCTGGTGTTCCGCCGTCCGGGCGGCGGAAACCCCGCCGCGTGCGGCGGCGATCAGCTCGGCGCGGGCCAGCAGGTGCTCGGCCGCCGGCACTGGGTTCGGCGCCGCGTCCCGGCTGATGGCCGCGCTGTCGATGGCCGCGCGGGCGGCCGACCAGGCGGTCCGCCGCTTGCGGTCCCGTGCCCGCCGGGCGGGGGCCAGTGTCGTCGCGAGCCCGGCGCCCACCAGCAGGACGCCGCCGACCAACCAGACGAGGAGGGTGTGGGACATGCGCTCCAACCATCGGACGAAGGGGTACGGGGGTGTCGCGGGGTACGACCGAGTCTGACCGATGCTGTCGAGCCGCCGCGCACGAGTCCCCTGGCAGCGCGCCGCACGAGGGGGCGACGGACCCGTCGGGGTCAGAGACCGCCGGCGACGCGCAACACAGTGCCGGTGGTGTACGAGGCGTCCGGACCGAGCAGCCACGCGATGGCGGCGGCGACCTCGTCGGGTTCGCCGGCCCGGCCCAGCGGGATGCGGCCGGCCGCCCGGTCGGGACGGTCGGGCACCCCGGAGACGGCGTGGATGTCGGTGCGCACGATGCCCGGAGCGACGGCGTTGACCCGGATGCCACGTGGGGCGAGTTCCTTGGCCAGGCCGACGGTGAGGGTGTCGGTGGCGCCCTTGGCCGCGGCGTAGTGCACGTACTCGCCGGGGCCGCCGAGGGTCGCCGCCGCGGAGGACACGTTGACGATGGCCCCACCGTCGGTCATCCGGCGGGCCGCCTGCTGGGCACAGAGGACGTACCCGATGAGGTTGACGTCGACGACGCGGCGCAGGTCCTCGACGCGCAGCTCGGTGAACGGCCCGATGGGGCTCGTGACACCGGCGTTGTTGACCAGGCCGGTGAGCGGGCCGAGCCGCGCGGCGGCGGTGAACAGCTCGTCGACCTGGTCGGGGTCGGTGGTGTCGGCGCACACCGCGACGGCTGAGACGCCGGTGGCCCGCAGGTCGGCCACGACCGTCTCGGCGGCGGCGTGGTCGCGGAGGTAGCACAGCGCGACGTGGTGCCCGGCAGCGGCGAGGCGGCGGGCGGTGGCCGCGCCGATGCCCCGGCCGCCGCCGGTGATGACGGTGACGGGTGCCATGGTGCCTCCGCTGGTCTCCTGGGCCGCGTACCGGTCGCGCCGACGCTACCGTGACCGACGCGGGCCGGTCGTCGAGAGGAGAGTCACATGGAGCGGGCATTGGTGCTCGGTGGTGGCGGGGTGACCGGCGTGGCCTGGGAGCTGGGGCTGCTGGCCGGGCTGGCCGAGCGGGGCGTGGACGTCTCCGAGGCGGATCTGGTGGTGGGCACGTCGGCGGGTTCGGTGGTGGGCGCGCAGGTGTGCTCAGGGCTGCCCCTGGAGCAGTTGTACGCCGAGCAGTTGACGCCGCCGTCGGGCGAGCGGCCGGCACGGCTGGGGTTCATGACGCTGGCACAGCTGGTGTGGGCCGGCGGGCGGACCCGGGACGCGGTGCGGTCACGGGCGCGGATCGGGGCGATGGCGGTGGCGGCGCGTACCCCGTCGGAGGCCTCGCGCCGCGCGGTCATCGAGGCCCGGCTGCCGGTGCGGGAGTGGCCGGCGCGACGGTTGCTGGTGACCGCCGTGGACGCCGCCTCGGGCGAGTTCGTGGTGTTCGACGGCGACAGCGCAGTGTCGCTGGTGGACGCGGTCGGGGCCAGTTGCGCGGTGCCCGGGGTGTGGCCGCCGGTGACGATCGGCGCACGCCGCTACATCGACGGCGGGATGCGCTCGGCAGTGAACGCGGACCTGGCGTCCGGCGCGCGGCGGGTGCTGGTGATCGCGCCGACGTCGGTGGCGTTCGGCCCGATGCCCCGGCTGTCGGCGCACGTGGCGGAGTTGCGGCAGGCCGGGTCGCGGGTACTGGTGGTGACACCGGACGGGGGCGCGCGTAAGGCGATCGGCCGCAACGTGCTGGATCCGGCGCGTCGGGCCGGATCGGCGCGGGCCGGCCGGGCGCAGGCCGCTGCGCTCGCGGATGAGGTGGCGGCGCTGTGGGCGTGATCGCTTACGCTCACCGCCTGTCCCGACTGACGAGCGGAGGTGCGCGGTGGCGGGTGTGACTGTCGGCGACGTGGTGGAGGACTTCGAGCTGCCGGACGAGACGGGGACACCACGGCGGTTGTCGGAGTTCCTGGCGACCGGTCCGGTGGTGCTGTTCTTCTACCCGGCGGCCATGACCCGTGGCTGCACGGCCGAGAGCTGCCACTTCCGGGACCTGGCTGCGGCGTTCGCGGCGGTGGGCGCGACGCGGGTGGGCATCAGCCGCGACACCGTGGAGAAGCAGGCGGAGTTCTCCACGCTGCACGATTTCGACTATCCGCTGTTGTCCGACGTGGACGGGACTGTCGCGGGGCGGTTCGGGGTGCGGCGGCGGCTGCCGCTGGGTCCGCTGAGCACCAAGCGGATGACGTTCGTCATCGGCACGGACCGGCGGATCATCGAGGTGATCCACAGCGAGGTCAGCATGAACGACCACGCCGATCGGGCACTACGGGCGCTGGGCGGCTGAACGGGCGCGAGCCCCGTGCGGCGGCTGTCGCAGCGGGCTGGTATCAAGACACCAATCAAACAGGTGTACGGAAGAGGGTTGCGATGGATGCCGGCCAGGGTTTGTCCACTGACGAGGTGCAGAGCCTGCGGGATGCGTTGGCGGCCGGGCGTAAACCGCGGGTGGTGTTCACCGCCTCGGCGGGCCAGATCGCCGGCCAGGTGGGCCAGGTCGTCGAGCTGACCGACCCGGAGGTGTCCGACGAGTTCGTGGTGGTGCGCTTCGGCCGCGACGAGTTGCCGTTCTCCCCCGCCGACCTGGCGATCGCCCCCAAGGGCGCCGGTCGTCGGGTTGTCGAGCCGAAGCCGGAACCGCCGACGCCGGAGCCCTCTGCGGCACCGGAGCCGGAGTTCGTGTTGGACACGCCGCGGGTGCCGGCGCAGCGGCGGGAGGAGCCGAAGGTGGAACAGGTGGAGAAGCCGCCGGCACGGCGGACGGTCAAGGCGACCAAACCGAAGGGCCCGGCGGGGCTCACTGTGACGCTGGCGTACGCCGACGGCGAGTGGACTGTCGCCGCGCAGCAGGGCAGCAAGGCGCTCGCGAAGCCGTACGTGGTGAAGCCGGCCGAGGCGCTGAAGATGGTGGCGCTCGTCGACGTGCCCGGTGTGCAGGAGGCGGTGGAGCAGATCCTCGGCACCGAGCGGGCCGAGGCCGAGCAGCAGGCCGAGAAACTGCGCGCCGAGTTGGCCGAGATCGAGGCACGGTTGGCGGAGCTGCGCGAGGCCCGCTGAGGCGGGTCAGCGCTGGCTGTGGTGCTCCAGCAGCCGGGTGAGCAGGCGCGTCAACTGCGTTCGCTCGCTTTCGGACAGCGGTGCGAGCAGGTCGTCCTGGACACTGCCGACGGTGTCTGCCAACTGGCGGGCCTGGTCGGCGCCGGCGGCGGTGAGGCTGATGACGTTGCGGCGACGGTCGGCCGGGTCGGGGGCGCGGACGACGAGCCCCCGACCGGCCAGCTCGTTGATGGCTGCCACGACGTCGCTGCGGTCGATGGCGCAGCGCCGGCCGAGGTCGGCCTGGCTGGCGGGGCCACCCTCGGCCAGCGCGGCGAGCAGCCGGAAGTGGTAGCCGCGCAGGTCGTACGCGGCGAAGCCTGCGGCGACGAGGCGGGCGGCGTGGCCGGCGGTCTGACTGAGCAGCCAGCTCGGGGTGGTGCGTAGCCCGACGGGCGCCTGTGGGGAGCTGGACTCCATGGGCGGCAGCCTAACAGCAATCGTTGGTGCGACCCACGATGCGTGTTACGTTGGGGCAGCCAACGTTGGGCCTGCCAACGTTTCGAAGGAGGCGTCATGTCCACTCCCACCCTCACCGGGCAGGTCATCGGCCAGGCCCACTACGCCACCCGGGCCCTGCTGGAGCGAGCCGTCGCCCCGCTCGGGCTCACCTTCGGGCAGGTGCTCGCGCTCAACGTCCTCGCCGACGGCGCCGTCGAGCGCACGCGGATCGCGCACCGGATCACCAGCACCCTCAAGATCGACAAATCGGCGGTGCACGAGGTGATCGCGGGCCTGCTCGACGCTGGCCTCGCGCGCCTCGACGAGAGCGACGCCGAGGACCCGCGCGTGCGGCTCACCGACACCGGCCACGCCACCCAGCGCCGCGTCTCCGCCGCCGTCGCTGACATCACCGCTCGGCTCTACGGGGACATCCCGGCCGACGAGGCGAGCACGGTCGCCCGGGTCCTCACCCTGGTCACCCAGCGGGCGAACGCCGACCTGGCGGCAACCCCGGCCTGACCGGCGGGTCACCCTCCACCATCGGGCGAGTCGCCCGACCTCAGCCCGTCGAACCGGAATGGGCCGGGTCGTACGGCCGGCGGCCGACCACGCAGCGACAACAGTGTTCCGCCACGCCGTCCGCGTTGTGCCAGTCGTGGTCGCCGCAGTCGGTCGCGCCCCTACTCGGCTATCCCCCGGGGGCGCCGAATACTTTGCCCTTGCGCTAAGTTTTGCCGCAGACAACACTTAGCCGCATGGCACAGTATTCGGCACGGCAGGACGGCGTGTTCGTCGCCCTCGCCGACCCGACCCGGCGTGGGGTCATTCGACGCCTCGGCCGCGGTCCGACGAGTGTCGGCGAACTCGCCCGCGAGTTTCCGATGACCCTTCCCTCATTCATGAAGCACGTACGGATGCTCGAGGCCAGTGGGCTGATCCGCACGGTCAAGTCCGGCCGGGTGCGCACCTGTGTGCTCAACCGCGAGGGCCTCGCCGTCGTCGACGACTGGATGGCAGAGCAGCGCCGGATCTGGGAAGGGCGCACCGATCGCCTCGAACGCCTCGTTACCGATCTCAAGGAGAACCAACAGTGAATCCCGAGCTGGACCTGACCCTGGAGCGGGTCATCCGCGCCCCCCGCGCTGCCGTGTGGAGCGCGTGGACCGACCCGTCCCGCTTCGAAAAATGGTGGGTTCCGGCTCCGGCCCGTTGCCGCGTCGACCGCTTGGAGGTCCGGCCCGGTGGCGCGTTCGTGACCCGGATGAGCGACGACGGGGTGGAGTTCGTCCCACACCTCGACGCGACATTCCTTGTGGTCGACGAACTCGACCGGATCGTGTTCACCAACGCGATCGACAGCGCCTGGCGCCCGGCGAACACCATCCCGGTCCGCATGACCGCCGAGATCACATTCAGCGATCATGCCGACGGCACGGACTACCGGATCTGTGTCCGCCACGGTGATTCCGCCGCGCGCGCCCGGCACGAGGAACTCGGCTTCGCGGACGGCTGGGGCTCGGTCGCCACACAACTCGCCGACATCGCCGAAAATCAGGTCACCCGATGAAGATCTCCCTCACCGAGTTCGTCACCCTCGACGGGGTCAGCCAGGGTCCCGGCTCGCCGACCGAGGACACGAGCGACGACTTCACCCGGGGCGGCTGGCTCGTGCCCTACCTCGATACGGTGTTCGTCCAACGCACCTCCGACTGGCTCGATCTCGCCGACGGTCTGCTGCTGGGGCGTCGGACCTACGAGGCGTTCGCCCGCGACTGGCCGCAGATCACCGACCCGAACGACCCCTTCACCGAACGGATGAACTCACTCCCGAAGTACGTTGTGTCCAACACCATCACGCAGGGTAGTTGGCACCCCACGACCGTGCTCCGCGGCGACCCGATCGAGACCGTTGGGAGGCTCAAGGCACAGCCGGGACGAGAGCTCCAGATCCACGGCAGTACACGACTCGGCAGGGCACTGTTGTCCGCCGGCCTCGTCGACACACTCCGACTCGCCGTCGCCCCCACCGTGACCGGCTCCGGGCGGCGGTTGCTCGACCACCCGAGCACACCGGTCGGCCTCCGACTCGTTCACCATGAGGCGACGGCGAACGGCCTGCTCCTGCTTGAGTACCAGCATGTCGGCGCCGCCCCGGTGGGGGAATACGAGGGCGTCACCGCCTTCGTCTAGAAGTAGTCGAGCATCTGCGCCGGGCCGCCGGCGCCCAGCAGGTCCAGGGCGTCGGGCCGTACACCGGTGGCGTGCAGCAGGCCCGTCTCGGCGACCGCGTGGGCACGCGCGGCGCCGGCGTAGAGCAGGGCGAAGCCCCGTACGTCCAGGTGCAGGTCCGGGTCGCCGCCGACCCGGGTCAGCTCGGCTGCGCCGTCGGCGACTGTCAACCGCCAGGTGCCGGTGTTCCACTCGGCGAGCGGGTCGGCGAGGGTGAAGTCGACAGCACCCCGGGTGTGGGCGGGCCAGCCACGTGCGCTCACCGCCCGAGCGACGTCCACCGGCCGGTGCATCCACAGGTTCCGCTTGTGTTCGCGGGCCGACTCCAGCGGCAGGTGGGTGCTGACGGCGTCGCCGTCGAGGAGAGACAGCCGCAGGGTGGGCGCGACGCTTGCCCAACTGCCGAGCACGCCGACGAGTTCCCGGGCGGCCTCGGGGGTCACGGCCAGAGCCTCGTCGACGGTGAGCACGGAGTTGGCGTCGTAGCCATGGCCCCGCTCCCAGCTGGCGTAGCCAACCAGGTCGCCGCCGTCCTCGACGAGGGTGAGCGCGTCGCCGGGCAGACCGCCGTCGGCGGCGGAGACGTCGAACAGCTCGCCCCGGCGCGTGAGCATCCCGTTGCGGTACCGGCTGACCCGCTCGTACAGGGCGGTGACGGCGGGCAGGTCCGCGGGAGTGCCGGCGCGGACGGTGAGCCGGGGATCCGGCCGGTGCCGGGGCAGCGCGGCGGTTGCCACATCGAGGGTACGCAGCACGCCTGCCGCTTCCCAGCCACAGGCGCGGTACGGGGCGGCGACTGTGGGATACAGGGCGCTCAGGGCCGCACCGCGCTCGTTGGCGCCGCGAAGCAGTGCGGTGAGCATCGCGCGGGCCGCTCCCCTGCCCCGGGCCTCGGGGGCGACCGCGACGCCGCCCACGTCGGCGGCCGATACTGCCCGCCCACCCCACCACTGGTCGTGGTGCAGGTCGACGGCCTTGCCGACGAGCCGTCCGTTGTCGTCGAACGCGCCGTAGCGGGTCATGCCGGGCACGTCGACCGTGGTGCGCGGATGGCGCTGCTGCGGATCGGAGCCGAACGCGAGGCAGCCCAGCGCCCAGGCGTCGTCGAGGTCGTCGACGGTGAGTTCGCGGACGTGAACGGTGGCGGGCATCGGCACACCGTAGCGGGACGGCCCGTCGCCGGCCGCTCATTTTCGGCCGGGTAGCGGTCACCCTCCGGCCAGCGTGACGCGCATCCGAGCAGGCCGGCACGCGCCCACGCGAGAACGGCCACGCAGGAGAACGGCCACGCAGGAGAGCGGACGCGCAGGGGCTTGCGGCCCGACACCTCAGGACATAGCGTTCCGACGTATCGACCCGATACATCGTGCCGACACTCAGGAGAGGTGACGACATGGCCAGCGGGCAGTTGTACGACACCATCGGCGCCACGTACACAGTGACGCGGCGCACCGACCCGCGGATCGCCGCGAGGCTCTGGGCGGCGCTCGGCGACGCGCGGACCGTTCTGAACGTCGGCGCCGGCACCGGCTCCTACGAGCCCACCGATCGCGACGTCACCGCTGTGGAACCGTCGGCGCTCATGCGGGCACAGCGCCCCGTGGACGCGCCGCCGTGCGTGGCCGCCGTCGCGGCGAACCTTCCGTTCGAGGATCAGTCCTTCGACGCCGCGATGGCTGTCTCCACAGTGCACCACTGGCCGGACCCGATCGCCGGGCTATGCGAGATGCGGCGGGTGGCCCGGCGGGTGGTGGTGTTCACGCACGACGACAGCGCCGCCGGATGGCACCGTCGGTTCTGGCTCACCCGCGACTACCTGCCCGAAGCCGCGAACCTCGTCGCCGGCCGACCATCGCTGGCCGAGCAGGCCCGCTCGATCGGCGCCCGCATCGAGCCGGTGCTCATCCCGTGGGACTGCGCCGACGGTCTCTTCGAGGCGTACTGGCGCCGGCCCGAGGCGTATCTGGACGATCGCGTACGCCGAGGGCTGTCGCTCTGGGCCAGAGTCGGCCCGGAGGCCGAGGACCGGGCGGTGCGCAGCCTCCGGGCGGACCTCGCCTCCGGGCGGTGGACCGAACGCAACAGCGACCTCGTCGGCCTCGACGCGGCGGAGCTCGGCCTTCGCCTGCTCGTGGCCTGACCGACCGCCGCGGCGGTCGGTCAGGGCCACGTCCCTCAGTGCTGCGGGATGTTGCCCACGCCGATGCGCTTGCGGAACACCCAGTACGTCCAGCCCTGGTAGGCCAGCACGATCGGGGTGAAGATCACCGCCACCCAGGTCATGATCTTCAGGGTGTACGGGGTGGAGGCCGCGTTGGTGGTGGTCAGGGTGCCCGCCACGTCCAACGTGGACGGCATGACGTTCGGGAACAGCGCGGCGAACAGGGTGGCCACCGCCAGGCCGATCGCCACGGCGGTGCCGGTGAACGCCCAGCCCTCCCGGCGTACCTTGGCGGCGGCGAGACCACCGAGCAGGGCGACGGCCGCGCCGACGGCGAGCACGACGGCGGCGGGGCTGGAGCGGATGCTGAGCGTCCAGGTCAGGAAGCCCACCGCGAGCACTGCGGTGCCGACGCCCAGGCGCACGGCGAGGGCGCCAGCGCGCTCTCGGATGTCGCCCGTGGTCTTCAGGGCGATGAACACCGCGCCGTGGGTGAGGAACAACGCGAGGGTGGTCGCGCCACCGAGTAGGGCGTACGGGTTGAGCAGGTTGAACAGGCCGCCGACGTACTCGTGGTCGGCGTCCAGCGGCACGCCGCGCAGGATGTTGGCGAACGCGACGCCCCACAGGATCGCCGGCAGCAGTGAGCCGACGAAGATGGCGGTGTCCCAGCGGCGCTTCCAGGACGCCTCGGGGCGCTTGTGCCGGTATTCGAAGGCCACGCCCCGGGCGATGAGGGCCAGCAGGATCAGCAGCAGCGGCAGGTAGAAGCCGGAGAAGAGGGTGGCGTACCACTCCGGGAAGGCGGCGAACATGGCGCCGCCTGCGGTGATCAGCCACACCTCGTTGCCGTCCCAGACCGGCCCGATCGTGTTGATCATGACGCGGCGTTCGCGGTCGTTGCGGCCGAGCACCGGCAGCAGCATGCCGACGCCGAAGTCGAAGCCCTCCAGGATGAAATAGCCGGTGAACAGCACGGCGACGAGGAGAAACCAGATGGTGGTGAGGTCCACGATGGGGCTCCGGGATCAGTAGGCGAAGGCGAGCGGACGCTCGGCGTCGTCGTGGGTGTCGTCGATGGGGGGCTGTTCGCTGACGTCGGGCACGCCGGCCTTGGCGTAGCGCAGCAGCAGCTTGACCTCGATCACGGCAAGGGTGGCGTAGATCAGCGTGAAGGCGGTGAACGAGGTCAACACCTCGCCCAGCGAGACGCTGCGGGACACACCGTCGCGGGTGAGCATCTCGCCGAAGACGATCCACGGCTGGCGGCCCATCTCGGTGAAGATCCAGCCGAAGGAGTTGGCGAGCAGCGGCAGCACCGGCATGGCAAGCCCGGCGCGCAGCAGCCACTTGCTGCTGGGCGTACGGCCCTTGCGCTGGCTCCAGAGCACGACGAGTGCGATGGCGGCGGCGGCCAACCCGAAGGCGATCATGAAGCGGAAGCTCCAGTAGGTGATCGGGATGATCGGGGTGTAGCTGCCGGCGCCGTACTGGGCCGTGTACTGGGCCTGGAGGTCGTTGATGCCGTGCACGGTGCCGTTCGGGTCGCCGGTGCCCAGGTACGACAGCAGGTACGGGATCTTGAGGGCGAACACCTCACGGCTGCCGTCGAGGCTGCCGATGGTGAGCACGGAGAACGAGGCGGGGCTCTCGGTGGTGTAGAGGCCCTCGGCGGCGGCCATCTTCATCGGCTGCACCTGAGTCATGATCTTGCCCTGGATGTCACCGGTGATCACGACGACGGCGGAGGACACCAGGACCACCCAGGAGCCGAACTTCGTGGCGAAGCGGTATGCGCCGGTGTCGGCGGAGTCCCGGTTGCGGATCACGTGGTACAGGCCGACGGCCACGACAAGCGAGCCGGCGACAAGGAACGAGCCGGCAAGCGTGTGCGGGAAGGTGATCAGTGCGACCTTGTTCGTCAGCACCGCCACGAAGTCGGTCAGTTCGGCGCGGCCGGTCTCCGGGTTGAGTCGGAAGCCGACCGGGTTCTGCATGAACGAGTTCGCCGCGAGAATGAAGTACGCGCTGAGGTTGGTGCCGATCGCGGCGGCCCAGATGCTTGCCAGGTGCAGGCGCTTGGGCAGCCGGTCCCAGCCGAAGATCCACAAGCCGATGAACGTGGATTCGAGGAAGAAGGCGACGAGCGCCTCGATGGCCAGGGGTGCGCCGAAGATGTCGCCGACGAAGCGGGAGTAGTCGCTCCAGTTCATGCCGAACTGGAACTCCTGCACGATGCCGGTGACCACACCCATCGCGAAGTTGATCAGGAACAGCTTGCCGTAGAACTTGGTGAGCTTGAGGTAGCGCTCGTTGCCGGTGCGGTGCCACATCGTCTGGAGGATCGCCACCAGCACTGACAACCCGATGGTCAGCGGCACGAAGAGAAAGTGGTAGACGGTGGTGACACCGAACTGCCACCGGGCGACGTCCAACGCGTCCACCTGAAACCCCCAGCTATTCATACTACGAGACGTAGTAGATACTACTGCTCGTCGTAGGGAAAGAGGCAGGGCCGGGGGGCCCGAACCGGCCCGGGACCAATGACCCTGATCACCCGGCCGCCCGGCCCACCCGGCCGGCGTGCCGCCCAGCCCCTTCGGCCCGGACGCCCGGCGTGATCAACCGGCCGACCCGCCCTCGCGGCCCCACCGCCGCGTGCGACGATGGCGCGCTGATGAACACCGCACACTCCCCCTGGCAGCCGCCGTTGATCTGGCGCGGCGCCCAGCTGCTGGCCCGGGCCGTGGTCGCCCTGGTGGCCCGCCTGGAGGTCACCGGCGACGTCCCGGCGCACCTGCGCCGAGGGCCGCTGGTGCTGGCCGCCAACCACATCAGCCCCTTCGACCCGGTGGCGCTGGTCGCCGCCTGCCAGATCCGCGGCATCTCCCCCCGCGTCATGGCCACCGCCGGCCTGTTCCGCGCCCCGGTGGTCGGCACCCTCATGCGCCACGCCGGCCACATCAGGGTCGACCGGGGCACCAGCGCCGTGCACCGGGCACTCGACGCCGCCACCACAGCCGTCGCCGCCGGATCGGTGATCCTCATCTACCCCGAGGGGCGCATCGGCCTGGACCCGGGCATGTGGCCCGAACGGGGCAAGACCGGCGCCGCCCGCCTCGCCCTGGACTGCGGCGCACCTGTCATCCCTGTCGCCCAGTGGGGCGCCCACGAGGTGCTGCCCTACCGGGCTCCCCGGGGGATGCTGCGCGGCCTGGCCCGCCTGATACGGCGCCGCCCGGTGATCCTCGTGCACTTCGGCGAACCTGTCGACCTGGGCGAGATCAACGCCTCCGACCCCGGAGCCGCCCGCCGGGCCACCGACCGGATCATCGACGCGCTCACCGATGCCCTCGCCCCGCTGCGCCCCGACGAGCCCGACACGCCCCGGTACGTGGACCCGGGTCGCCCGAGCGACACCAGCCGCGTACACCGCCGACGGTCGGGCTGACCCACCTCAGGGCCAGCCCGACCGGTGCGCGCGTCAGGCGGCGGCGTTCAGCAGCGGCACGAGCTGCTCCTCCTCGTACGCCAGGTGCGCCCGTACCTGGTCGGTGAGCCGGGCCACCTCGCGGCGCAGCACCTCCCGGTCCGGCTGTGGCGTACCCAGGACAATGCGCAATTCGTCAAGCGCCGCCGCCACCGCCCGGTGCTCGTCGGCGAGCCGGGCCAGCACGGCGGCCAGGTCGGGCCGCTGGTCGGCGAGCCAGGCGAACAGGCCGGCATCCTCGCGCTCATGGTGGCCGTGCAGTCCCTCGCACAGGCTCAGGCAGTTCACCCGCAGTTGCGCGCCGACGTGCGGCCCGGCCCTGTCGACCTCCTGCTGGATCAGCGCGAGTTCCCGCCGGAACGCCTCGTGCACGGCGATCAGCGCCGTACCCGGCGGGCCTGGTGGCGGGGTCGGCGGACCCGGCAGCGGCTCCAGCGCCACCACCGGCAGCGCGCGCCCCGCCCGGTCCTGGTACTCGCCCCAACCGGGGTCGGCCGCCACCGCCCGGGCGAAGACGGCGTCCCGTTCGGCCCCGGTCAGCACGTCGGCTCTGGCGCGATAGGTGAAGACCCCGTCCTCCACAGTGACCTGCGGATCGGCCAGCAGGTTGCGGAACCACTGCGGGTCACGTGGCGCCCCACCGGCGGACGCGATGACCAGGACCCGCTCCCCGCCGTCGGGCAGATAGCCCAGCGGGGTGGTGTGCGGGGCGCCGGTACGCGCCCCGGTGGTGGTGAGCAGCAGCAGGCGGGCGTTCTCGAACCAACCGCCGACGCGGCCGCCGTTGGCGCGGAACTCCGCGATGATGTCGTCATTGAAGCTGTGTGGCACGTGACTCCCAGGAAACAGGGGCTCGCCGCGACACGGCGCGGCGAGCACGGGCAGACAGGAATGGCCGGCCACGCGGCGGCGACGACACGACGCGTGAGCGCGAACCCGAGCACGGAGGAAGGGCGGAGACGGGCGGGCCTCGGGCCCGCCCGGGGGTCACTCGCCCGCCGGGTGCCCTGTCCGCTTGTGGCCAATGGCCGACCCGGCAGTCACGACGCCGAATCTAGTGTCCGCCCTCGCGCTGCGGCAACCCGATTTCGCCTGTGCATCGTTGCGGCGATCGTCGCCGGCAGGCCACGCGTGGTCCACCGCAGGCAGGCATACTGCGTCGCGTGCTGACCCGACCCGGCTACCTCGACGCGCCAGGACCGCTGGCGTTCGCCCACCGTGGCGGCGCCGCCGAGGGCGACGAGAACACCACCGAGGCGTTCGCCCGCGCCATCGGCCTGGGCTACCGGTACGTGGAGACCGACGTGCACGCCACCGCCGACGGAGTTGCGGTGATCTTCCACGACCCGACGTTGCGACGGGTCACCGGTGAGTCGGGGCGCATCGCCGACCTGAGCTGGGCCGACCTCGCCTCGGTACGCGTCGGCGGCGCCGCCGTCGTACCCCGGCTCGACGAGGTGCTGGGCGCCTGGCCGCAGGTCCGCTTCAACATCGACGTGAAGGCCGACGGCGGTGTCGAGCCGACGGTGGCCACCGTGGCCCGGGCCGGCGCCAACGACCGGGTGCTGCTCGCCTCGTTCAGCGACGCCCGGCTGGCCCGGCTGCGCGCGCTCACCGAGGGGCGGGTGGCCACCGGCCTGGGCATGCGCGCAGTGGCCCGACTGCGGCTCGCCTCACTGCACGGCCGCCCGTTACGACTGCCCGAGTCGGTGGTCGCCGCGCAGGTGCCACCACGCTACGGACGGGTGCCAGTGGTGGACCGCCGATTCCTTGACTACTGCCACCGTCTCGGCCTTCAGGTGCACGTCTGGACGATCGACGAACCTGCCCAGATGCACGACTTACTTGATCGTGGTGTGGATGGCATCATGACCGATCACGTCGGCCTGCTGCGCGACGTCTACCGCAGCCGCGGCCACTGGGCCGCCTGATCGTCGAAGGACCCCCGATGGCCGAAACCGTGACCCCCACGGTGGACGACACCCCGCCCCCGGCGAGCACCCGCCGCGAGCGCAGCGGCTGGTACATCTACGACTGGGCGAACTCCGCGTTCCAGACCACTGTCATCACCGTGTTCCTCGGCCCGTTCCTGACCACCGTCGCCGAGCTGGCCGCCGGCTGCGAGTTGGGCGCCGACACCTGCAACGGGTACGTCTACCCGTTGGGCATCAAGGTCGCCGCCGGCTCCTACTACCCGTACCTGATCTCGCTGTCGGTGTTTCTCACGGTGTTCGTGCTGCCGGTCATCGGGGCGATCGCCGACCGGTCGGCGCACAAGAAGCGGCTGCTCGGTGGGGCCGCGTTCACCGGCGCCGGCGCGACCATCCTGATGGCCTTCGTGACCGGCGACCGCTACCTGCTCGGCGGTGCGCTGTTCCTGATCGCCAACATCTCCTTCGGCGCGGCCATCGTTGTCTACAACTCGTTCCTGCCGCAGCTCGGCGGCCCCGACGAACGCGACGGCATCTCCAGCCGCGGCTGGGCCCTGGGCTACCTCGGCGGCGGTCTGCTGCTGGCCCTCAACCTCGTCGCGATCACCCTGCTGGACAAGGGCGACGACCCGCAACGCACCCTGGACCTGGCCCGCTGGTCGATCGTGTCCGCCGGGGTGTGGTGGGCGCTGTTCACGCTGGTGCCGCTGCGCTGGTTGCGCGAGCGCCCCAGCGTCGCGGCACTGGCCGGCGGCGGCGGCAACGTGCTCATCGACGGGTTCCGGCAGCTCGGGCGCACCATGCGGGAGATCAAGGCGTACCCGCTGACGCTGTACTTCCTGCTCGCCTTCCTCGTCTTCAACGACGGCATCCAGACCGTCATCACCCTGGCCAGCCAGTACGGCACCGAGGAGCTGCGGCTGGAGCAGAGCACGCTGATCATCACGATCCTGCTCGTGCAGTTCCTCGCCTTCGGCGGCGCGTTGACCCTGGGCGCGCTTGCCAAGCGCATCGGCGCCTGGAAGACAGTGCTGCTCAGCCTGGTGCTCTGGACCGTGGTGATCCTCGCCGCGTTCCGGCTGCCCGCCGAGGCGCCGGTGCCGTTCATGATCCTCGGTGCCGCAATCGGCCTTGTCCTCGGCGGCAGCCAGGCGCTGAGCCGGTCGCTGTTCAGCCAGCTCATCCCCGCCGGCAAGGAGGGTGAGTACTACGGGTTCTACGAGATCAGCGACAAGGGCACCAGCTGGCTCGGCCCGCTCGCGTTCGGCCTGGTGTTCCAGCTCACCGCCTCCTACCGGGTGGGTCTGGTCTCCCTGCTGATCTTCTTCGTGGTCGGGTTCCTGCTGCTCCTCGCCGTACCGATGCGCCGGGCCATCATCGCCGCCGGAAACACGCCGCCCCGGGTGCTCTGAGCACGCCGCCCATCGGCCGACCTATCCAGGTCGGCCGATGGGCTAGGCTGCCCGACCGTGACCGACGACGCCGCCACCGCCCCCACCTGCCTGGCCCACCCGCACGCCGGCCCGCACCACGCGGCCGGATGCGCGGCGGCGAGCGGGTCCGACGGGCGTCCCCTGCACGCCGCGGCGCTGAAGTTCTTCTGGGGGCCGATGGACTGCGGCAAGTCCACGATGGCGTTGCAGATGAACTACAACCACGCCCGGCAGGGACGCCGAGGGCTGGTCACCACCCGCATCGACCGCTCGCTGGGCCCGCAGGTCACCACCCGCATCGGCCTGGCCCACGAGGCCATCGAGGTCACCGACGACCTGGACCTGCGGGCACTCGTGCGGGGCCGCTGGGCCGACGGGGTACGCGTCGACTACCTGATCTGCGACGAGGCCGGCCTCTACTCCGTCGAGCACGTCGAGCAGATGGCCGAACTGGTCGACAGCTACGACGTGGACGTGTTCGCGTTCGGCCTGGCCACCGACTTCCGGTCCTGCCTGTTCCCCGCCGCACAGCGGCTGTTCGAACTGGCCGACGAGGTGGCCCGCATCCAGGTCGAGGTGCTCTGCTGGTGCGGCCGGGAAGGGCTGCTCAACGCCCGGGTCGTCGACGGGCAGGTGGTCCGCGAGGGCGCGCAGGTCGTCATCGGCGACACAGCGGCCACCGCCGACGTGCGCTACCAGGTGCTCTGCCGGCGGCACCACCGCACCGGCGACCTCGGTCCGCGCGTGTAGACCGCCCTCGTCGGGTGCACCCAAGAGAACGATGGTCATTGATTGATAGGTCCGCGATACTGCTGTGATCCACACGTCACCACACGGGGTGAACGATGAGCGATTCCGCAGACGGATCGGCGTACCTGGACTTTCTCTTCGTCGAGGGGGAACGCCTCGGCTGGGTCTTCCGCGACAGGCACCTCTACTGCCACCGCTTCCCCGAGCCGTACCCGGTGCCCGGACAGGTAGGCGACGGTGTCTACTTCAACGCCGCGACGGCGAGCGTGGACAAGTGGCGCCGCATGCGGAAATGGGTGAGCATCGGCTTCGGCGTGATGGTGGTTCTTCTCTGTCTCGGGATCATCGGTCAGGGGCCGACCTCCGATCTTGGTGTGATCATCCTGCTGGGGCTCGCGGTGATGATCGGTGGCGCCTTGCTGAGCTGGTTCAACAGCCGCGCCGCCGAAGACGGGCCGGTGCGGGAGCGCGAGCGACAGTCGCGACTCTACGAGGCCGAGTGCGCGGATTGGGAGGAGCGCCGCGCGCAGTTCGACGCCGCGGAGCGGAGGCGGGTCGACAGTTATCTCGAATGGGGCGCTGCCCTCATGCCGCCGACGACCCGCCGGGTCGACATCGTCGGTGGCAGCGCCTGGGGCTGGGAGGCCCTGCTGACCGTCATGGGCACCTCGATGCTCCGGACCACGGGCGCGATGACCCTCGTGGACTTCTCCGGCGAGCCCACCTGCCACGAACTCGTCTGGCTGGCCAGAGCGGCCTCGATCGACGTCACCGCCATCCGCCTGCCCGATCAGGTGGGCGAGACCACGCTGCTGTCCGAGGCAGACGGACAGGGCCTGGTCGACAGCCTCGTCGAGGCGATGCACGGTGACGCCCCCGCCGGGCGGCGGGCCGACCGCGCCCAGGACGACCGCATCCTGTCGAGCGTCTGCCGGGCACTTGGCGAGGACGTCACGATCCCCAGGATCGCCGCGGCGGTAAGCGTCCTGCTCGACGAGCCGGGCGACTTCCCCGAGCTGAGCGAGGCCGAGCGGGAGCACATCGGCGACGCGCTCTTCTCCGACGAGTTCCGGCGCCAGACCCACCTGAACCTGCGGCGGATCGAATCCCACCTGCGCCCGCTGCGCGACCTGTTCACCGCGACCGGCCGGAGAGAGGACCAACACGATCTGGGCAAACCCGGGCTGACCTGCCTCGTCTACGAGAACACCGCGCACAACGTCCGGGAGGAGTTGCTCAAGGAACTGGTGTTGCAGGGGTTGATCCAGCGGCTCGTCTCGCCGGAGCCGTTCGTCGGCCCGTTGGTCATCGCCGGCGCGGACGACCTCAACCACCGGCACATCGACCGGCTGAGCGACATGTGCATACGCCGCGGAGTCCGACTCGTGGTGATGTTCCGTCATCTGCGGGACTCGGCGGTCCGCGCCGTGGGCGGGGACGTGGTGGCGTTCATGCGCCTGAGCAACCACGAGGAGGCCGCGCGTGCCGCCGACTTCATCGGCAGGCAACACACGTTCCGCCTCAGCCAACTCACCCGTACGCTCGGCGGCAGCCAGACCCACTCCCAGGGCAACACCCTCGGATTCTCCGACCAGATCAGCAGTGGCCCCGGGCCGAGGAGCGTCAGCGTCGGCCGGAACTGGACCCACACCAGGACGGTCGCCGACTCCGGGAACTGGAACGAGTCCCAGAGTGAACAACGGTCCTACGAGTACGTGGTCGAGCCACGGACTCTTCAGGACCTGCCGGACTACGCGTTGATCGAGGTCACGCAGGGCACGGGGAGACTGTCGGTACGCAGCGTGGAGTGCAACCCGGACATCGTCTCCCTCCCCCGGGTCACCACCAATCCCCTGCCGGATCTGCCTCTCCCGCATCCGTCGCAGGCCGCGGTCCAGCCGTCCGGTGAGCCGCCGCGCACCCTGCCCGGACAATCGCACCCCGCCTACGACGAGTCGAACTGGGCCGATCAGCGCTACCCGGAGGAATGGCGGTGACGTCTCCGGGCGACCCCCGGCGGACCCTACGCGGCTGGCTCGACACCATGCCGGCACACCGGATCGTGGAGCTGCCACGAGTGCCCCCGCAGATGGACCAGGTACGCGGTGATCCGGGGCGCCGACAGCGGTTGGCCGCCGTCGTGGCCGCGTACCACGCGGGTGCCGTGAGTGGCGGCAGCGGCCCGGTCGTCGTCGGCTGGTGCCGGCCGAACGCGCAGAACGGCGTCCACGTCTTCACCGGCGGCGGTGTCGAAGCCTCAGGTGCCGGTCGGCGCCGGTCCAGCCTCTTCGCGGGCTCGGTCGGCGTGGCCTACCCCGCCGGAGGCGTGACCGCGATGCTCGATGCACTGCCCTGCTGGACACGGATCGTCGGGATGACAGACGGCTTGATCGAGGAGCGGGACGACCGGGATCCGCGCATCGACCTACGCCCCCGCCTCGACGACTGCCTGCTCGGCGCCTGGCAGGACGCCTTCGCCTGGCTGCTGCTCGCCGACCCGGTCCCCGCCGACGAGGTGGCGGAGCAGGCCCGGCATCTCGCCGTTCAGGAACGCGACGCCACGGCCCGAGGTTCGTCGCCCACCCAGGCCGTACGCGCCCTGCGGCTCCGGCGCCGGCACCGGGAGTTGGCCGCCGCTGAGACGCTCGGATGGTGGCGGATCCACCTGTTGGCCGCGGGTACCACGCCGGGAGCCGCCGCCGCCGTTGCGGGCCTGCTCTGCGCGTCGGCAGACCTGCACGGCCTGCCCTACGCGCTGGCACCCACCCGCGAGCGCGGCGACCTGACCGACCTGCTCGGCCGGACCGGACTGGCCACCCGGGCCGACGAACCGGCAGCGCCCGCCGGCCCGGGTGGCTCGTTTCTCGGCAGCTCCCCGCTCGTCGCCGCCCTGGCCGTCGCCCCGACGGAGGAGGTGCCCGGAGTGCGCCTGACCGTACGGTCGGAGTTCGACGTCACCCCGGAGACGACCGCCGGCGAGGTCCGGCAGCAGCCACCGGCAGTGGTCGCCGCCGGTACGGACCGGCAGCCACCTCCGGTCCGTGCCGAGTCGCTGGCGATCGGCGCTGTGCTCGACCGGCACGGCACAGTGGGTGACCCGTTGCGGCTGCCGATGACCAGCCTCAACCGGCACACCTTCGTCTGCGGCGCGACCGGGGCCGGCAAGTCGCAGACCATCCGGCACCTGCTCGAACAGGCCACCGCCGCAGGGCTGCCCTGGCTGGTGATCGAGCCCGCGAAGGCCGAGTACCGGCGGATGGCCAACCGGCTGCCGGGGGCGGGCGTCGTCGTGGTCCGCCCCGGCGAGGGTACGGCGCCGCCGGCGGGGTTCAACCCGCTGCGACCGGTGCCGGGCTTCCCGTTGCAGACCCACGCGGACCTCGTCCGTGCCCTGTTCCTCGCCGCCTTCGACGCGGACGAGCCCTTCCCCCAGGTGCTCGGGGCCGCCCTGGCGCTGTCGTACGAACAACTCGGGTGGGACCTGGCCCTTGGTGAACCGCGGCTACCCGGGCACCGCCCGCGCTATCCGACCCTCGGTGACCTGCAACAGGCGGCGGAGGAGGTGGTGGGCCAGATCGGGTACGGCCGCGAGGTCACCGACAACGTCCGCGGGTTCATCCGGGTCAGGCTGGGCAGCCTGCGGCTGGGTACGACCGGCGGTTTCTTCGAGGGCGGCCACCCCATCGACGTCGCGCGCCTGCTCGACTCGAACGTCGTCTTCGAGATCGAGGACGTCGGCGACGACCGGGACAAGGCGTTCCTCATCGGTGCCCTGCTCATCCAGTTGACCGAGTACCTGCGGGTGCGCGACCGCCGGGAGGACCGCGACGCCGGGGTGGTCCTGCGACACCTGAGCGTCATCGAGGAGGCGCACCGGCTGTTGCGGCGCGCCGACCGCCCTGGCCCGGCCGCGCACGCGGTGGAGCTGTTCGCCGGGCTGCTGGCGGAGATCCGCGCGTACGGTGAGGGCTTGGTGATCGCCGAGCAGATCCCGGAGAAGATCGCCCCGGACGTCGTCAAGAACACCGCCGTGAAGGTCATCCACCGGTTGCCCGCGCGCGACGACCGGGACGCCGTCGGCGCGACTGTCAACCTCACCCAGCGCCAGTCGGAATTCGTCGTGACGCTGCCGCCCGGTGTCGGCGCGGTCTTCACCGACGGCATGGACCACCCGGTGCTCGTCCGCGTGCCGGACGGCACCGACCGTGAGACGACCGCGCGGGCTGCCACCGCCGATCTGTCGGAGATCATCGGGCGTCGCAGCGCCAGTTGCGGCACTGCCTGCCTGGCCGAGCCCTGCACCCTGCGGGACATGCGCCGGGCGCAACTGCTGCTGGCGGACCTGCCCTGGCTGAGGCTCTGGGGCGAACTGGCGGTGCTGGGGCACCTCACCGGCTGGCCCACCCCTGCCATCCGCGCGGAACTGATCCAGGTTCTGCGGATGGTGCCGGTACGGCTGCGCGAGTGCGCTCTCTCGCACGCTGTCGACGGCGCCGTCGCCGTCCGGTCCGCGCACCTGTCGACAGGCTGCGACCCGGACGAGCTGGTGCGGCATGTGGTCGACTCGCTGCACTGGACGGCGTTCGGCGGCGGGCGCTGCGCGGAGCAGGAACCGGATTTCCTGGCGCACCGGTACCGCTGGGTGGTGCTGCGCGACGACCTGCGGGCCGAGGCAGCCCGCCCCGAAGGCTCTGCGCGAGCCTCCGAGCAGGTGCGACGGTACGGCGTGGAGATCCCGGGCCGTACCGTGACCGAGCAGCTCGCAGTGGTCTCGGAACTGTTCGACACCGACCAGCGGGACCGGGAAGCCTGCCGGGCAGTGGCCTTCGGGTCCCGTACGCCGTCGCTGATCGAGACGGCCGTCGGCACGGAGTACGACACCCCGTCCTGGCCCGACCGCCTCGCCGAGGCCGTCGACACCCACTTCGCGGCCTGCCGGTGGCCGATGCGGGTCCTCGCCAACGGCGCGTACGACAGAAAGGTGTGATCGGTGAGTCCACGCTGGGACGGTCCGCAGCACGCGGCCGAACGGCCAGACGATGACGACCGCCGCGATACGCGACGGTCGGAGAGCACCGAGCAGGGCGAGGATCGTGACCGGGCGGACCCGCCGCCCGAGCAGGGCGAGGATCGTGACCGGGCGGACCCGTCACCCGAGCAGGGCGAGGGGTCCCACGCTGAGCGTCCCGACACCTGGGCGGAGACGGTGGAGCAGCCGGACCGGGCCGAGGAACGGGCGGCGACCGCCGAGGCGGCGCAGGCCGAGCGGACGCGAGGCGCACACTCTGTGGTCGACACCGTGAAAGCATCCGTCGGGGCGTTGGTCGTAGCGGCGGCCAGCGTCGTCAACGTGCAGGCGACGGAGAACAGGCTGTTGGACGCGGTGGCGGAGCCCATCAGGGGGATGGTGCAGCGTACGCAGCAGCGAAAGAAAGAGCAGGAAGCGCTTGAGAACGCCGAACCCGATGGCGACCCGGAGCATCAACGGCCGCTGGGCGGGGGGAGTGAGCAGACGGTAGAGCAGGTGGATGACCCCGCTGATGGCCTCGATTCCACCGACGCCGGTGAGATGACCATCGAGGTGGATCTCCCCGGCGACGGTTCTCCCGATGGGCGTGGCACGGACGCCGACGACGACACACCGTGCTAGAAGGGGTCGCCGCACACCCGCCAGCCCCCGCTCTCGCGGACCACCGGCAGGCGACGTTCCTCGTTGAGCCCGCCGTCGCGGGTCAGCTTCACCGTCACAGTGCCCTGTGGGCGTCCGCTGCGGGTGGCCACCGACACGTCGGTGATCTCGTAGTCGGTGACCATCGGGGGCGTACGCACCCAGCTGGTGAAGCCGATCGGGCTCCACTTGCTGCGCGCGTCGGAGCACAGCCGCTCGTACGCCTTGTCGCTGTCGCCGAGGGTCACCTCGTTGAGGAACCCGTCGGCGGTCTCCCGGATCGGGCCGGCGGCCTGACGCACGGTTTGCAGGTTCCACACGCCCAGCCCGGCCACCCCGACGCAGCACAGCGCCACGCCGAACCCGACGACCGCCAGCCCGGTGCGCATCGGGCGGTGCCGCCGGGCCGGTCGGCTCCACGGCTGGCCGGCACCCATGATTAACGACCGTAGAGAACACCGTCCCTCAATTCGGGACAAGTCGGAAACTGGGTCCGTCCGGTGCGCGGCTGTGCCCTGTTCGCGGCGGCCACGGATCGTCTACCGTCGGCGCACATCCCCCCGAGCAGTGCCAGGGAGCCGACCGATGAGCCGTTTCGTGCAGCCGGTACCACCGCCCGCCGACCCGTACGCCGGTGATGCCCTGCTGCGGTCCTGGCTGGAGCGTCACCTCGGCCCGGCCGGGCACGCCGCCGCCAAGGGTCGCCTCGCCGACCTGGCCGCCGACGTCGTCGGGCCGCTGCGGGCGGCGCACGCCGACGCCGAGGCGCATCCACCCACGCTTGTCCGCTACGACCCGTGGGGCGCCCGCGTCGACCGGATCGACACGTCGGCGGGCTGGCAGGCCCAGCGGGAGGCCGCCGCCCGGCACGCCGTGGTGGCGCTGCCCTACCTGCCGGACGCGCGCGGCACCTGGGGCGCCGCCGCGCGGGTGGTGCAGCACGCCCTCCTGCACCTGTACGGGCCGGAGTCGGCGACGTTCTCCTGCCCGGTGGCGATGGCCGACGGTGCGGCGGCGCTGCTCAGCATGCCCGACGTCGATGCCGGGATCCGGGACGCGTGGCTGCCCCGGCTGATCTCCACCGACCCGGCCACCGCCATCACCAGCGGGCAGTGGATGACCGAGGCGCAGGGCGGCTCCGACCTGGGCCGATCGAGCACTGTGGGCCGGCCCGCGGCGGACGGCTCCTGGCGGCTGACCGGCGAGAAATGGTTCTGCTCCGCCGCCGACGCGGCGGTGGCGGTGGCGCTGGCCCGACCCGAGGGCGCCGGACGCGGCAGCCGGGTGCTCGCACCGTTCCTGGTCCCCCGCTACGCGGCCGACTCACCGCTGGCCACCAGCGCGGCACCGGACGCGCCCGCCCCCGGTGTGACTGTGCACCGGCTCAAGGACAAACTCGGCACCCGCGCGCTGCCCACCGCCGAGATCGGCCTGCACGACGCGTACGCCGTACCGCTGGGTGACCCCGCGGTGCCCGGCCTGGTGCGGGCGATGACCCTGGTCGTGGTGACCCGGGTGCACAACGCGGCCGCGGCGGCCGGTGGGATGCGGCGCGGCCTCGCCTACGCCCGCGCGTACGCCGACGTGCGGCACGTCGCCGGTGGCGCGTTGGTGTCCTCGCCGCTGCACCGGGCCACCCTGGGCACCCTCGGCGTCGACGCGGCGGGTGCGTTCGCGCTGGCCGGGCACGCGTTCGCGCTGCTCGGGCGGGTGGAGGTCGGCGCCGACCCGGAGGCCGCCGCGGAGCTGCGCATCGTGGCGCCGCTGGCGAAGCTGGCCACCGGGCGGCTCGCCGTCAGCTCGGCGAGCGAGTACGTGGAGAGCTTCGGCGGCGCCGGCTATGTGGAGGACACCGGCGTGCCCCGGCTGCTGCGCGACGCGCAGGTGCTGCCGATCTGGGAGGGCACCACGAACGTGCTGGCCCTGGACGTGCTGCGCGCGTTGACCCGGGAGGACGCCGGCGCGCCGCTGCTGAGCCGGTTGGCCGCCGCCGTCGACCTTGCCCGGCCGCTGTCGCCGGCGCTCGCCGACACCCTGGCCACGGCCACCGCGCAGTTGGGCGAAACGATCGCGGCGGTGACCGCCGACCCGGGCGCGGAGGCGGTGCTGGCCGGTGCTCGCGGCCTGGCGCTGCGCCTGGCGTACGCGCTCACCACGGCGCTGCTCGTCGAGCACGCCGCGTGGGGCGACGAGCAGGCGGAACTGGTGGCCCGGCTGTGGGCGCGACGCTGGCTGCGGCACGAGGAGATCGCCGAGGACGCCCACCACCACCTGGACCTGCTCTGCTGACCGGTCGACGGGAGCGGAGGTGACGGCCGGTGGATGTCCTGATCGACCTGGGCGAGTCAAGGGGAGCGCCCGCCCAGGATGAACGACCCCCGGCTGCGCCGTCGCGACCCGGGCGGGTGGCGCTGGTGCTGGCGGTGTGCGCGCTGCTCGGCGGATCCACCGCGCCGGCGCGCCTGCCGTCTCAGGCGGGGCCGCCGGTGCCCGGCCGCTCCACCCTGCTCGTCGCCGGTGAGCTGCTGCTGGTCGTCGATCCGGATGCCGGCCCGCCGACGGTGAGCGCGTACGACGCGACGGCACCGCACCGCCCGCCACGATGGCGGGTTGCCGTGCCGGACGCCGCGGGCTGGTCCGCGCAGGCCGCCGGTGACGTGCTGCTGCTCACCGAGCGCGACCAGGCGCGTCAGGTGCTGGCGACCGCCGCCCGGTCGATGCGCGACGGGAAGCCGCTGTGGCGGCGAGCCGAGCGCATGTACGCGGCCGGCGACGCGGCGGTGGCGGTGAGCGAGGTCCGCAGCGCGTCGGAACCGGGGCGTCGGGTCGAGGGGGCGGTGCGGGGTGTCGACCTGACCTCCGGGGCCACCCGCTGGTCAATGTCGGTGCCGTCCACAGCCGTGGTGCAGGTGCTGCCCGGCCCACCCGCGCGAGTACTCGTGGTGCAGGACGACGGCCTGGTGCGGCTGCTCGACGCCCGCGACGGCGTCGTACACGGGCAGGGATCGCTGCCGCCGGCCGACTTCGGCCCGGACAATCCGCAGGCCATCGGCGGTCACCTGGTGTTGCGCCACCCGACCGGCACGGCGGCGGCCGTGACCGCTTACGACCTGCCGGGCCTGACGCGGCGTTGGGAGGTTCCGGTGCCGCGCGGCGAGCTGACACTGCGCAACTGCCAGGAGCTGGTCTGCGCGCAGGACCGGCACGGCCGGTGGGCGCTCGACCCGGCCACGGGGACACGGAGTTGGGTGTGGCCGGCCGGGACGCGATGGCACACCGTGGCGGGCTCGCGAGGTGGCACCGACGCCTTGGTGCTGCTCCAGCCGGCGGCGGACGGCCACCGCGTCCTGGTGGCCACAGTCGGTCGGGACGGCCCTCGGGTACGCGGCGTCCTCCCGTCGGGGGTGACGGACTGTCGGCGTGCCGGACCCCGGTTGATCTGCCGCGAGACGGACGCCCGGGTGACGGTGTGGCCGCTCGACACGTGACCGTCAGGCGCGGCGGCGGGAGCGCGCCGCCCACACCGCGTACGCCGGGTCGCGGTCGAGGTTGTGCCGGTCCCGGTCGTAGCGGCGGGTGGTACGCGGGTCGGCGTGACCCATCGCGTCCTGCACGTCCTCCAGGGGGACGCCCTCGGATCGGGCGGTGGTGGCGAAGGCGTGCCGCAGCGAGTGTGGGGACAGCCGAGCCCAGGCCGGAATGCCGGCGGCGCGGGCGAGCCGGCGGACGATCCGGAACACCGAGTGCCGGTCCAGTCGGGCGCCGCTGGCGGTGACCAGCAGAGGCCCGGTCAGCTGCGTCACCGGCACCCCGGCGGCGGCGGCCCGCTGGGCCAGGTACGCGTCCACCGCGTACCCGGTGCCGGGGGTGAGGGCGCGGCGGCGCTGCTTGCCGCCCTTGCCGACGAAGCGCACGCTGCGGTGCCCGCGTTCGGTGCCCAGGTCGGTGAGGTCCAGCGAGACCAGCTCCCCGACCCGCAGGCCCAGGTCGGCCAGGAGTGCGATCGCCGCGCGGTTGCGCACGGCGGTCGGGCCGGTGTCCGCGTCGGCGGCACTGAGCAGGGCGTCGACCTCGTCGGCGCTCAGGCCGATGGTGGCGGAGTGGTCCCGGTCGACGCGGGGCCGGTCCACGCCGGAGACCGGATTGGCCGGCACCCCGCCGAGTTTGACGAGGAAGTCGTACCAGCTGGACAGCGCGGAGAGCCGCCGTGCCACCGTCGCCGGGGTCAGCGGTCGGCCGCTGCGGGCCACGACTGTGGACTCCAGCTCGCGCGCGTACTCGTTGATGTGCAGGAACGAGACCCGCAGCGGGTCGAGGTCACGGCCGGCGCACCAGCGCAGCCAGCCGGTGACGTCGCGTCGGTAGGCGTCGCGGGTGTGTTCGGACAGTCGGCGGTTACGCAGCCACGCCTCGGTGACGTCGACGGGCGCGCTGGGCAGCGCCGGTCGGGCGGTAGGGCGGGTGAGCGCCGGAGCGTCGGAAGACACCATGTGAAAAAGCTTCTCAGCGGTGGATGGGATTGCCATGAAGGCGCGCCGACAACGCCCACCTCTCCCATGCCCGCCCGCGCACGACAGCCGGCGGCCGGCACCTGAACCAGGTGCCGGCCGCCGCGGCTGGCGCGATGTCTGTCAGGCGTTGATCTGGCGTCGCGCGTCGCCGTTGGCCTTGATGGTCACGCGGCGGGGCTTGGCGCGCTCGGCGACCGGGATGCGCAGCGTCAGCACCCCGTTCTCGTAGCCGGCCTCCAGCTTGTCGGTGTCCAGGGTGTCGCCCAGGAACAACTGCCGGGTGAACGTGCCCATCGGGCGTTCGGCGGCGACCAGTTCGACGCCGTCACCGGCGGGCCGGCGCCGCTCGGCGCGGACGGTGAGGACGTTGCGCTCGACCGTGCAGTCGATGCTGTCCGGGTCGACGCCGGGCAGGTCGAACGCCGCGTAGAAGTAGTCGCCGTCGCGGTAGGCGTCCAGGTGCATCGCCGCGGGACGGGCTGCCGTACCGAAGAACTGCTCGGCGAGCCGGTCGATCTCGCGGAACGGGTCGGTACGCATCAACATTGTCATGCCTCCTCGGTTCTCCTGGCCGAAGGTGTTGAGTTGAGTCGAGGCGACTCAACTTCCTCTTCTTATTTACCGCGTCCTGTGGCAGTCGTCAACTGCTCACTCCAGCGGTTTTTCAAACCAGTGCTCGGCGTACGGGCCCCGCGAGTACGCGGGGATCTCGACGTAGCCGTGCCGGGCGTACAGGGCGCGGGCCTCGACCAGGTCAGAGCGGGTGTCAAGCCGAATCCGGTCGGCCCCGGCCGAGCGCGCCCGCTGCTCCGCGGCCGCCAGCAGCACCGCTCCCCCACCAGCGCCACGATGCGCCGGACGGACGTACACCCGGGTCAACTCGGCCCAGCCCGACTGCCAGCGCAGCCCGGCGCAGCCGGCCAGGTCCGCGCCGTGGTGAGCGACAAGCAGCAGCCCGCCCGGGGAGGCCAGGTCGTCGCTGGGCAACTCGGCCAACGCCGCGTCGACCTCGCCGGGTCGATCCGGACGGCCGTAGTAGCGCACCACCATCTCCGTCATGTATTCCCGCAGCAGCAGGACAGCGTCGGGATGATCGGGTCGGCAGATGCTGGTCAGCCAGGTTGATTCGGCGGTGGTGGTCATCTGCCGATCATCACCGCCCGGTCAACGGCATTTCGACGGCTGCCGGGGCGCAAGGACGATCAGAGCCGCTGGTAGACGCCGTGCTCGCGGGTGAGCAACTGCTCATCGATCAGATATCGGCGCAGCGTCGCGTGATCGGACCCTCCGGCGGCGCACCACGGCTTGAGTGCCTCGTCCACGGCCCGCTCGGGATAGCGGGTGCCCGGCTCGAACGAGCGTTCCGCGATGTGTGCCAGCAGCACCCGGCGCCGGCCCCGCTGCGCCGGTAGGCCCACCAGGACGTCTCCACGCAGGAAGGTCCGCAGCACCGGGTCGCCGCCCGGTTCGGCCTCGTCGGCCGGGCGGCTGTCGCGCGCCGCAGCCCGCAACGACGCCTCGTCGACAGTGAGCGCGCCGTCCGCGCCGGTCACGAGGCCCGCGTCGGTGAGACGGCGGACCCCGGTGAGCACCACCCGTGCCGCCAGGCCGGTCCGCTGCGCGACGGCGGTCGCGCTTGTCGCACCCAGCACGATCGCCGCGAAGATCCGTCGCCGTCCGTCGTCGGCCAGGGCCCCGGCCAGAGCATGCGCAGTCACGCCGGTCACCCTTCCATCGGCGGTACGTCGACAGCCACGCAATTTCCGGCGCCCCGGGCACCGGTCATGTCCCCGATGCTGCCGGGTTCGGCTGCGAAGCCAGCCGTGCATGCAGGTGCATGTCGTGCCACCCGTCAGCGTGGCGAACCGACTCACGCAGTACGCCCTCCACGGTGAAGCCGGCCTGGGTGGCCACCCGGCACGACGCCGCGTTGGCGGTCGAGTGCTCGAGCGACAGCCGGTGCAGACCAGCCCGCGCGAAGCTCCACCAGGCCAGTGCGAGCAGCGCCCCGGTGGCGATGCCCCGACCACGCGCGGCGGGCACCACCCAGTACGACACCTGCGCCGACGCCTCGGTCAGCAGCACACCCCGCAACCCCACCTGACCGACCGGCTGATCGTCGGCGTCGACGATTGCCCAGCTCGCGTCCGTCTCGTCGCGCCAACGTCGCGCCCACTGCGCAGTCCACGCCCGCGCCTCGTCGTCACCGTCCAGGCGGCGGACGTGCCACCGCTGGATCGCCGGAGAGTCGAAGACGGCCCGCACGGCCGTGGCGTCATCGTCGCGCCACGGCCGCAGCATCAGCCCGGGGCGTACCGGAAGGTGGGGTTGCTCTTGAGCGCTGAGGCTCCCGACGGGCAGGGCGGGTGCGACGAGCAGCGGCATTCGCCCATTATGGAGTTGACGGGCTCACTCGCCGGTCGGGCCGCCGGCGAGTTCCGCGACCACGTCGAGGTGGCCGAGGTGGCGGGCGTACTCCTGGACCAGGTGGAACAGCACCCGCTCCAGCGACGCCGGGCCCGCGCCGTTCCAGCGCGGCCCCGGCGCGCCGATCTCCGCCAGGTCGTGCGCCGTCACCACAGCAGTGGTGTGCGCGCCCTGCGCCCGCAGCGCCGCCACCAGATCCGCGCGGGTCTCCTCCGGGGCGACGTACCAGCGGTCCCCACGGCGGTCGCCCCACGGCTCGGCGACGTCCCGGCCCTGGAAACCCCACTCGATCCAGCGCAGCTCGACGTGACGCAGGTGCGTGAGCAGCTCCAACGGCGTCCACCCCGACGGCAGGCGGCTCCGCCACAGCTCCGGCTCCGCCAGCGCGGACACCTTCGCCACGACGGACTCCCGGAAGTAGTCCAGGTAGGTCAGGAACACCTCGGCACGGCCGCCGGCCGGGTCGGTGGGCTCGGGAAACGACGTCATGACATGGTCGGCAGGTCCCGACCGCGCTGGCGCACACCGGCGGCGCCGTACGGGTAGTCGCCCACAAGCGGGGCGCTCGCCTCGTCCAGCAGTCGCGTCTGCTCGGCGTCGAGGGTCAGGTCGGCGGCGGTCAGGTTGTCGTCGAGCTGTTCGATGGTCCGCGCGCCGAGGATCACCGAGGTGACCGCCGGACGCGCCGCCAACCAGGCCAACGCCACCGCCGACATCGACACACCGCGCTCCCCGGCGACCTGACCCACCGCGTCGAGCACCCGCCAGGTGCGCTCGTCGGCGTTGCGACCGGCGTACGCCTCGACGCCACGCTCCGGGTTCTCGCCCAGGCGGGTCGCTCCGGTGGGCGTGCTGTCGCGCTGGTACTTCCCGGTCAACCAGCCACCGCCCAGCGGCGACCACGGCAGGATGCCGATGCCTTCGTTCTCGCAGACCGGCACCAGCTCGAACTCGATCTCCCGGGCCAGCAGGTTGTACTGCGGTTGCAGGGTCACGATCGGGGTGAGGTTGAGGTGCTGGGTGAGCAGCGCGGCCTTCTGCAACTGCCACCCCGTGAAGTTGCTGACCCCCGCATAGCGGATCTTGCCGGCGCTGACGGCGTCGTCGAAGAAGCGCAGCGTCTCCGGCAGCGGAGTAAGCGGATCCCAGGCGTGCGCCTGGTAGAGGTCGACGGCCTCGACGCCGAGCCGCCGCAGGCTGGCCTCCAGCGCCCTGGTGAGGTGGACGCGGGACAGACCGGCGTCGTTCGCGCCGGGGCCCATCGGGAACCGGCCCTTCGTGGCGATGACCAAGCGATCCCGCACATCGGGCCGTGCGCGCAGCCAACGGCCGACGATCTCCTCGGAGGTGCCGGCGGAGTAGACGTCGGCGGTGTCGATGAACGTGCCGCCGGCCTCGACGAACCGGTCCAGCTGGGCGAAGCTGCCCGCCTCGTCGGTTTCGGCACCGAAGGTCATGGTGCCCAGGCACAGGGTCGAGACAACGGTGCCGGTGGCACCCAGAGTGCGATAACGCATGTCGTCCTTCCAGTTCGTGGAACAAGCCGATCTTCGCACCTGTCGCGCGCACGCGCCGACCGGCCGAAGCGCGCGGGCACCCGCGCGGGCACGTCGCGGGGGATGATGTGCAGGTGAGGGAGCCCGCCGTCGACACGGCCCGACCGCACCCGCCGGAGCGGTCGGCGCGGCCGGAGGTGTCACCGGAGCCCGGCCCGCGTGCCGTCGGCCCGGTCGTGGTGGCCGTGATCACCAGCGTGACGCTGCTGCTGCTCGCCGGCCGCTACGGCTATCACCGCGACGAGCTCTACTTCCTGCTCGCCGGCCGCCACCTGGACTGGGGCTACGTCGATCAGGGTCCACTGGTCCCAGCGCTGGCCCGCCTGCTCGACATGATCGCCCCGGACAACCTGGTGGTGCTGCGGACGCCCTCGGCGATGGTGGCCGGCGGCGCGGTGCTGCTGGTCGCCGCCATCGCCCGCGAGTTGGGCGCCGGCCGAGCCGCGCAGACCTTCGCCGCGGTGCTGGCCGCACTGTCCGGCATCGTGCTCGCCAACGGGCACCTGCTCAGCACCACTACCGTCGACCTACTGGTCTGGCTGGCGGCAGCGTGGTGCGTGGTGCGGTTACTGCGCACCGGAGACACTCGTTGGGCGCTCGGCATCGGGCTGGCGCTCGGCGTGGGCATGCTCAACAAGGTGCTGCCCGCGCTGCTGGCCGTGGGTCTGATCGCCGGGGTGGCCATCGCCGGGCCACGTCGGCTGCTGCGTGACCGGTGGGTGCTCGCCGCCGCCGGGATCGCCGCACTGCTGGCCGCACCGAACCTGATCTGGCAGGCCGTACACGGGTTCCCGCAACTCGGTGTGGCAGCCTCCATCGCCGACGGCGACAGCTCCTACAGCGGCCGCCTCGACGCGTTCATCCTCCATTTCGTCATCATCAGCCCGTACGCCGTACCGATCTGGATCGCCGGTCTCGTCGCGCTGCTGCGCCGGCCGCAGTGGCGGGCGTACCGGGCGGTGGGTTGGTCCTGGTTGGTAGTGGTCGTCGTCGTGCTGGTCGCCGGCGGCAAGGGTTACTACGACGCGCCGTTGCTGCTGGTCCTCACCGCCGTCGGCGCGGTGGTGACCACCGCCTGGGCGTCGCGTGGGTCCGTCTGGCTGCGTCGAGGGCTGCTCGCGACAGGTGTGCCGCTGTTCCTCCTGCCCAGCATCGTGCTGCTGCTGCCGGTGCTGCCCACCGAGCGGCTGCCCGCGTTCGTGGTGGACGTCAACTACGACGCTGGTGAGACCATCGGCTGGCCAGCGTTCGCCGACTCGCTTGCCGCCGTCCACCGTGGGCTGCCGCCGGAGGAGCGTGCGCGGGCCGTCATCCTCACCGGCAACTACGGCGAGGCCGGCGCGGTGGCCCGGTACGGCCCGGCCCGTGGCCTGCCCGTCGCCTACTCCGGGCACAACAGCATGGCCGATTTCGGCAGGCCACCCGCCGGGGCCGACGTGGTGATCGCCGTGGGCTGGGAGCGTCCCGACCCGCTGACCGCCTGGTTCGACGCGTGCGCGCTCGCCGGGCGGGTGGACCAGCGGGTCGAGGTCGACAACGACGAGAACGGTGGCCCGATCTACGTGTGCCGAGGGCTGCGGCGTCCGTGGGCGCAGATCTGGGACACCGAGGTACGCCGCACCGGCTGACCTGTTCCGCGGTCCCGTCGACCCCCTCTACACGGAGATCTTCGCGTCTGCGCGCTTGCTCGTGGGGCGTACGCGGTCACTCGTCGCCCGACCCGCGACCAGGGCGACCGCGAGGAGCAGCGGCACCAGCGCGGCCAAGGTCCAACGCAGGCCGACATGGTCGGCGAACCAGCCGATCACCGCAGGCGCGAGCAGGATGCCGGTGTAGGTAAGGGTGGTGAACCGGGCGACCACAATGGCCGCGCCAGGGCCGGCGCTGTCAGCACCCAGGCTGCCCACGACACCGAACAACACGGGCAAGGGGGTGGCCAGTCCAGCGCCCACAAGCGCGAACCCGGCAATGGACAGGGCCGGCCACGGACTTGCCAGGGCCACGGCCACACCCACCGCAGCGACGGATGTGCCGACCTGGAGCAGCCGCGTCGCCGACGTCCGCTCCTGGAGGCGGTCACCGACCAGCCGGCCCGCTGTCTGGAAGATCGCGAACAGCACGTAACCCATGCCGGCCGCACCCAGCGACGCGCGTAGGTTTTCGTGCAGGTAGACACCGCTCCAGTCGGCCACCCCCGCCTCGACGGTCAGCACGATCGCGCCCATCACGCCGAACAGCACCACGCGCAGGCTCCACCCGGCCCGCCAGCCGGCGCGGACACCGACCGGCGTCGCGTCGGTCCCGCGATCCGCGGCGGCCGGCAGCAACATCCGGCCGCAGACGGCCGACAGCGGGATCAGCACCCCGGCCAGCAACAGGTAGTGCACGGTGCGGGACATCCCGATGTGCGCCGCGCCCGCTCCGAGCAGCGCGCCGGCAACCGCGCCGATGCTCCACGCCGCATGGCAACCGTTCATGATCGGCCGGCTCAACCGCTGCTGTACGGCCACCGCGTGCGCGTTCATCGTCACGTCGAGCATGCCGTGCACCGCGCCGAACGCGAGGTGCACCAGGATCTGCCACCACAGGTCGGGCGCCACGCCGACCCCCACCAACAGCAACGGCAGGACCACTGTGGTGCCCTGCACGATCACCCTGCTGCCGGTACGGGCCACGACGTTGCCGACGGTCTGCATCATGATCACGGCCGCGATGCCGAACATCGCGGACAGCAGACCCAGTTGCCCAGGTGTCAGCCCGAGGTCGATCTTCAACGAGGGCGTCCGCACCGCCAGGCTGGCGATCAGCAGCCCGTTGATCCCGAACACCGCCGTGACAGCCCAGCGTGCTCGGATCGTGGCTCGACTTGGCGGCGTCTGCATACCCTGCTCTCCTCTAACGCTTCGTCATCGTCCCTGACACCGGGATGACGAACGACGGAAACGTCTTTCGGACAGGCAGCCCTCAGACGTGATCTCGGATCTCCCTGAGACGACCGGCGAGGAAGGCACGCTCCACCTCGTTGCCCGTCAGTGCGAGCGCCTCCGCGTACGCCGCCTCGGCCTCGGCCCAGCGCTGGAGGCGACGCAGGAAGTCCGCGCGGGCGGCGCTGAGATAGCCGTAGGTGGCCATGGCCGGCACGTCGAGCAACAGTTCGAGGGCGGCGAGGCCGGCCTCCGGCCCGTCACGCATACCGAGCGCCACCGCCCGGTTGAGGTCCACGACCGGCGACGGCCACAGCGAGCGCAGCACGTCGTACAACGCGACGATCTCAGCCCAGTCCGTGTCCGCCCAGCTCGGCGACTCGGCGTGCACAGCGGCGATCGCCGCTTGTACGGCGTACCGGCCGGGCGGCTGCCGACGCAGCGACTCCACCAGCAGAGCGACGCCTTCGTTGATCTGGTCGGTGTCCCACCGGCTGCGGTCCTGCTCGGCGAGCAGCAGCAGGCGCCCATCCACGCCCACCCGGGTCTCCCGCCGGGAATCGATGAGCAGCATCAGCGCCAGCAGGCCGGCCACCTCACCGTTCTGCGGCAACAGCACATGCATCACCCGGGCCAACCCGATGGCGCCGTCGACCAGGTCACGGCGGATCAGTGACTCGCCGACCGGCGCGGCGTGCCCGGTGGTGAAGACCAGGTGCAACACCTCGAGCACCGCGTCGACCCGCTCAGGAAGCTCCTCGCGTGCCGGCACCCGGTACGGGATCCGGGCGGCGCTGATCTTCTTCTTGGCCCGGGTGATCCGAGCCGCCATTGTCGTCTCCTGGACGAGGAACGCCCGGGCGACCTCGACGGTGGACAGACCACACAGCAGCCGCAACGTGAGGGCCACCTGGGCGTCGCGCGACAACGCCGGGTGACAACAGGTGAAGATCAGACGCAGTCGGTCGTCGTCGACCGGTGCCTCGACACCTTCCTCCGGACCAGGCACCGCCTCGTCCACCACGAGCAACGGCAGGGCACGCCGCAACACCGAGGCGCGGCGCATCCGGTCCAGGGCACGGTTGCGCGCCACGCTTGTCAGCCACGCGCCGGGCCGGGCCGGCACGGGGGTCCTGCGGCCCCATGTCTGCAGCGCCTTGGCGTACGCGTCCTGCACGCACTCCTCGGCCAGGTCCAGGTCACGTGTGTAGTGCACAGTCGCTGCCAGCACCGCGGCCCATTCTGCCCGGTGTGCCCGTGCGATCACCTCGGCGACGCCCCGTGACGCCGCCGAGGTGTCCCCAGCGCTCAGCCCACGTCCACGAGGGGCCGGACCTCGACCGCGCAGTGCGCCATCTTCAGCTCGGGAAGCAGCTGCGCGAGCGCGAGCGCGCGGTCCAGGTCGGAGGCCTCCACCACGTAGTAACCGCCGAGCCCCTCCTTGGTCTCCAGGAACGGTCCGTCGGTCGGGGTGGCCCGGCCGGCCAGATCGCCGTGCAGGGTCGTCGCCGTCGCGCCCGGCTCCAGCTGGTGACTGCTCAGCACCGCTGAGCCGGCTGCCGCGACAAAAGCGGCGTGGCCGTCATCCAGACGCTGGGTCTCCTCGGCAGTCATGGCGGCCCACTCCTGCTCATTGCCGTAGATGAGAAGCATGTACTTGGCCATGTGTCAGGTCCGTTGGTCTCGGGGCCCGGTCGGCCCGTCCACTGATACGACGAACGAGCTCCCCGCTCATCGACACCGTGAATCACGGTAATGGCGAGCACACGGTCAGTGGCAGGCACGCCAGGCGACGGTGCAGGACGCATCGGAGCGTTGGAGTCGCGCAACTCGCCGATCGGGAAAGCCGGCGGGGTCCGCGCCGCCGTACAGCCACTGCCGTCGGCGCCCCAGCGCCGGTGCGCACATAACTGTCATTATGATGCTTCGACGTTTTGCCCGGTTATGCCGGAGTTAATTAATGGATTACTGTTAATGACAATCTAGTAATGAGCCGATGACTGTTCCAGAGCGGCCGCGCAAGGCTGGCAGGTGATGGCCGGGGCAAGCCTCAGCGAGATGGCCGTTGGCTGACTGGCGGCAGTGTCCAGGCCCGGTGCCGGCAGACTGCTACCGCTTCGCGCTGTCGCTGGGGAGGGAGTCCGCCGACGTACGCCCTTCGGCGGCGGCCTGCGTGAAGGTGACCCGTCGGTGGACAAGCACCGCAACCGCCATGACGATCGCCGCCGAAACCGCCACGATGATCGCGGCTGTGGCCAGGGTCGTCCCGTCAGCGTTCGGCCCGCCGCCGTAGAAGCTGACGGCGAATTCCTCGGCAAGCGGATGCAGCCACAGCATGCCGATCGGACAGAGCAGCACCAGCAGCGCCCAGGCACCACGAAGGTCGTTGCGCGCCGCAAGCCGTACACCCACGAGCAACGTCACAAACAGAAGTGCCATCCCGGCGCCGGGCAGAACCTGCCCGGCGGGCCAGCCGTAGTACACGGGAAGCACGTCGCCACCGTTGCGGGCAACGGTCGCCGCTACGGGCAGAGCCGCGGCGGCGCCGGTGACGGGCAGCAGCCGTATCCACGAGGGCGGCCGGCCGGGAACGCCGAGCGCCACGAATCCGAGGCAGACCTGGGCGAGGAGCACGAACAGCGGAGGCCGGGGCCGGTCGACGACGGCGGCAAGCGGTACGACGGCGACGGTGAGAACAAGGGCGAGAACGATCGCCAGGCGGGTCCACCGGCCGGGTGCCACCACGTACACCACCGCGGCGAGCAGCCAGGCCGCCCACGCGCCGAGACCGAGCGAGACGGACATGCCGTGCTGCTCGAAGCCGAACCACGCCGTCGTCCACGGATTGACCTCCAGCATGGCCCAACCACCGGCGAGAGCCGTGGCGGTCACCAACGCCAGCGTCGCGGCCAGCCGCACGCCGGGGCCGATTCCGGTGGCGCCGACCGCACGTAGGCGCTGCTGTAGTCCGCCACCGGCCACGTCGGCGACGTCGGCTACCGAAGGCCACCGCCGGTCCGGTGGGCACAGTGCGAGGTACGTGTCCGCGATCTCGGTGCCGCGCGTATCGCGGTAGCCGGCCGGATAGAAGATCCGGATCAGTCGCAGATAGCGGCGTTCCAGGTCGCTCATGCGATCCCTCCGCTGAGTCGGGGCGTACCTCGACGGGTACGTGCGTTCAACCGCGCGGTTGCCGCCTCGACGTTGCGGCGCATCCGCTCGGTCTCGCTGGCGAGCAGGTCACCGCCCTGCTCAGTGAGCCGGTAGTAGCGCCGCAGCCGGCTGTCCACCACTTCCTCCCGCTCCACGGTGACCAGCCCCGCGTCGAGCAGTCGGTCGAGGGCGCCGTAGAGCGTGCCGGGGCGCAGCGACACGCGGCCGTCGGAAAGCTGGGCCACCTCGGTGATCAGCGCGTAGCCGTGCAGCGGCTGCGCGGCCAACGCCGTGAGGATCAGGAACGTGGGTTCGCGTACCGGTGTCTCCACGCCCTCAATGTATCGGCTGCGAAGGTATAACAGCAGACCTCCCAACGCTCGCCTGGGATTCCGGGGCCCTGGGGTCGGCGACGTGCCGAGGTCACCTCGGCGCGCCGGACGGCAGCAGCACGCCACCCTGCTCGAAGATCGACGTGTGACGACGACTTCGGTTACGCGCCAGACGGCCGACTCGCCCACACTGCACTACTACGTGGTGCACGACGGTGCTGGCGTGCCGGAAGGGCTGTTGGTGGAGGAGTTCCTGCTCGCGGCGGACTACTCCACCGTCGGCTTGGTGAGCGGTGGCTGGAGCCGACCGGAGGGCCGCTGGTACGAAGCATCGGCCACCAGCTGGCGCATACGCGTTGACGCCGTGCTGCGCAAGCGGGTGACGCCGGTCGGCCGCCCTGCGGCGGCTGCCCTCTATCAGAACCTGTGTGGCGCGGACCTGCCGGACGAGGACGCTGTGCGGGCATTCTTCGGTGCTTCTCCCGCTCAGCCGCCGCCATCTTCCTTGCGGCTGAGCGATTCCGGGCCCCGGCCAGGGTTCCGCGAGACGCGCGTCTACCGAATCCTGTTCACCGACGAGCTGAGCGCGGACGGCCTCGCGGCACTCAGCGAAGCGTGGCAGATGCCGATCACCGGAGACCCGGCGGATCCCGAGGTGCGCGTCTTGGGCGAGGTGCGCCGTCAGGTCTCCGGCGACGCCTTTCGGTGGGAGCTACGCCGGGTCGCTGCGGGTGCCGCCTACGGACTGGACGTGGCCTGCGATCTTCTCGGGGAGCGCGATGAAGCGGTCGGTGTACTGCTGCGCGGCCTGACAACGCAGATGCGCCAGCAGGGGATGATCCCTGTCACCGTCGACCGGTTCCGTTAAGGCCGGCGTCGGTGGCCGTACGCAGCAGCGACCGCTCGGATTCCAGAAAGACGGCGCAACTGCGGCCTGCTTGACGGGCCGGTGTTGGTTCTCCGGAGGCCACGCGGTGTGGCTCTCCGGAGAACCTCTCGGGACCTGGGGTCAGGCCGTCCGCTCGGCGGGGCCGCCGTCGACTGCCTCGGTGGCGGTCTCCTCGCCCGCAGGCTTCTCGGCGGGAGTCTCCTCGCCCGTGGGCTTCTCAGCGTCGCCGGCGGGAGATGCCTCGTCCTCCCCGGCGGTGTCGCCAGGCTCTTCCGCGCTGGCGGTGTCGGTCGTTTCTTCCCCGCCTGCGGTGTCGGCAGGCTCGGCGGCGGCCGGCGTGGCATCCTCAGCCGGGGTGGCGGGCTGCTCGGCGGCAGCGGTCCCGGCCTCCGCCGGCGCGGCACCGAGGGATTCCGCGCTGACCGGGGCGGTGACCTCCACAGCGGACGCGGCCGGCTCGTCCTCCTCGCCGTCTTCGTCCGCCGACTCCTCCGCGCCTTCGTCCTCCCCGCCTTCGTCCTCCGACTCTTCCGCGTCCTCGTCTTCGTCCTCTGAGGCGTTGGCGGAAGCCGGCCGCGGGCTGGGCCAGGTGAACTCGATTTCGACGGAGAGCTCGCCGTCCTCGTCCTCGATCTCGAACTCACACTCGACCTCGTCGGGGACCCGCACGGTGCCTGCGGCGCCGAAGAAGATCCGCCCATCGGATTCCAGTTGACTGGCGAGTTGGCGAAGCCAGGCGGCCAGATCGTCGCGCGACACGTTGCGGGAGTCCTCGAAAATCTCCATGCGATCATGCTCCCACCCGCCATCAACCCCGCTGCGGGCCGCCTGCCGCCCATCCCGCCAGCACCCGCTGACAGCAACGGCCGGGGGCGCCCGTCCAGCACCCGCTCCGCACGTCGTTATGCCGCAGGTGCATGACGCGTAGGCTTCGAAAACTGCTTCCCGATCTCGACCTGCGGCTGGTCCGGTACTTCACTCTCGTCGCCGAGCACCTGAACTTCGCCCGCGCGCCGAAGAACTCCGGGTGGCCCAACCCTCGTTGAGTCGCCAGATCCAACGGCTGGAGAACACCTTCGGCGTACGCCTGCTGGAGCGCACCAGCCAGGGCAGCCGGCTCACCGCCGCCGGCGCCGCGTTCCTCCCTCAGGCGCCTGGTTGCGCTCGGCGGCGGGGAGCGCGCGGAAGTCGGTGATCAGGCGACCGGCGAGTGGGTTGTTGACCGTGGAGCCTGGTGTCTTCCGCACCGACTTCCTCGACGCCAGCTCGCTGTCGACAGCCGCACAGCGCATCGGTGCCTACGACGGCACCTCCGCCCACGCGACCCTGGAGTGGAGCGACACCGCCAACCACACCCAGCTCGGGGACCCCGTTGAGGGGCGCGGCCCTGATCTACGAGGTCACCGGTGGGGACAAGCTTCCCGGCCATCTGGCCCTGGGCCGTGACGCGATCGAACGCCAACTGGTCAAGATCGGCAGCATTCAGGACGACCTGGCGGCCTGGCGGGACAGGTCCGCAGCCACGCCTGCGACGACGCCGCCTGACCCCCAGACCTGGGAAGACGGGCAGGTGACGCGCGGAGCCCGTAGCCGGGCGGGCCAAACGGCCCGCCCGGCTGGGTTCTCGCTAGTCCCCCGCCAGCACGGTGAAGGTGAACCCGGCGCTGGTGGACCGGTGCAGCGCAACGTCGCACTTGACCCTGCGCCGTACGTCGTTCCTGCTGAGGCCGAGCCCCTGGGCGATGAGCCGTTCCGGGCGTACCGGCACGGGATCTTCGAAGGCGACCGCTACCCGGATCGGCCACGCTTCGTCGGACACTGCGGTCGGGACGTCCAGACGCCAGGCGCCCGTCCAGTCCAGGGTGAAGTGGCAGCGCCGGGCGAGCAGCGGATCCAGCAACCGGGACGCAACAAGGTCTGCGTCATTGACGCGGTATCCCTCGAGTTCGTCCGGATCGAAGGAGCTGACCGGCGTTCGCTCGTGCACTGTGAGTTTGCTGGTGCGATCGCAGGTCACGCAGCGGACCAGCAGCCACACGTCCAGCAGTTTGCCGTTGGCGTTGACGCGGAATCTGCCCTGGCCGGTGGTGGCCGACTCTGATCGGCAGTCCACGCAGCGCAACGACAGCAGGGGCAACCTGGTCCGACGAACGACCCAGGGCAGCACGATATGCGGTGGTGAAGACATGACTCTCCAGACCTGACAAAGAGGCCGGTCACAGGCGGCCTCGAACGCTGGATGGCCGGGCGCACAGGGGCAGCCCGGAAGAGCCGACGGCACGGTCGGCTACCGGTGAGCGTGAAAGTGTCAGGTCTACAGAGCGGGCGGGGTCACGCGATATGTCCTCACTGGTGGGTTGGCGGCAACCTATGCGAGGGCGAGGGGCAAGCTCAAACGGTTTTCGGATTCCCCGACCGACTCCGGAGCGCGCGCCGATCCTCTGAGCGCGCGTTGACCCTCGACCCGGTCGAGGGCTCAGCATCGGCGGTATGGACGACAACGACCAGCCGACGCCCGATCCCGTCATGGCGCGCATCATCGAAGCGGTGCAGCTCGGCCAATCCGGTACGCCGACGCAGGCCCGCCACCTGCTCACCGAGCTGTGGGACGAGATCGGCCCGACCGGCGACGCCCTGCACCGCTGCACCCTCGCCCACTACCTCGCCGACCTTCAGGACACTGCCGAGGCCGAGCTGGTGTGGGACGAACGCGCGCTGGCCGCAGCCGCCGACCTCACCGACGAACGTGCCCGGCGACACGACGACGACCTGCGGGTACGGGGGTTCCTGCCCTCGCTGCACCTGAACCTCGCCGACGTACACCGGCGGCTGGGTCACGGCGGTCCGGCCGGCGAGCATCTGGTCACTGCCCGTCAGCTCGCCGACGCTCTGCCCGACGACGCCTACGGCGACATGATCCGGGCCGGGATCCGCGGTGTCGCCGAAGCGCTGGAGGCGGGTTCGACGCGACGCCTCGGCAGCGTGCCGTCGGCCGGCTGACGATTCCGGTTGCGCCATGGTGGTGCCGCTGCGAGGGTCGACGCATGCCAGCGGTGACCGGCGCCGACCTGCTCCAGGCGGCCGACGAGATGACAGCGGTGCTGCACCCGCAGCGCGAGGGCGACTGGTCGGTGCCGGCCGGCACGCTGACGTGGAGCTGCTGGAACACCGCCGCGCACGTCGCGCACGACCTGCTCGCGTACGCCGGGCAGGTCACCGGTCGCCCGCAGGACGGCTACCTTCCGTACGACCTGTGGGTCTCCCCCACCGCGAGCCCGGCGGAGTTGCTCGTCGTGGTGCGGGCCTGCGCCGGGCTGCTCGCCGCCGCGGTCGACGCCGCCGGGCCGGACGTGCGGGCCTGGCATTTCGGGCCATGCGACCCGGCCGGCTTCGCCGCGATGGGCGTGGCGGAAACCCTGCTGCACACGTACGACATCACCGCTGGGCTGGGCGTGCCATGGCTGCCCCCGCACGGGCTGAGCGCGTTGGTGCTGCGGCGGCTCTTCCCGGACGCGCCGGACGGCGACGCACCGGACGTGCTGCTGTGGATGACCGGACGCGGCGAGCTGCCGGGACGGCAACGGCGCACCTCCTGGATTTGGCGGGCAGCCGTCGACTGACTCAGGGAGCGGTCAGCGTGTGCCGGTGACCGTGGGTGTTGCTATGTCATTTCGCCGGCGTCCGTGACCATGCGGACGAGGGTGTCGACGAGTTCGTCGGCGGTGGTGTGCCACGTGCCTGTGTCGAGGTGGCCGCTGATCTCCATTCCCGCGATGCCGTGGGCGCTGGTCAGCAGCAGGGCACCGTAGCGCCGCGCGTTCCGCTTTCCCACGAGGTCGGTGACGATGTCCAGGAACTCGCCCTGAAAGCGTTCGGCCGCGCGTTCGGCCACGGCCGGGTCGCCTTCCGGCCCGCATAGCTGACGCCGGAGGCGATCCATCCCGTCACCGAGTTGCCCAGGAAGGTTTGCGCGCCGCCTGAACAACACCTGGTACAGGTGCGGCTGCTCCCGGCCGACGTCGATGAGGGTGCGGAGAGCGCCGCTCAGCTTCTCGGAGGCTGACAAGGCCGGGTCGGTCCGCAGGGCGTGCACCTGGTCGCCCATCCGTTCCCAGCTTTCGGCCGCGACGGAGGTCAGCAGGCTGTCCTTGCCCGTGAAATGCCGGTACGGCGCTCCCCGGGTCACGCCTGCCCGGGCGCCCACCTCGCGCAAGGTGACCGCTTCGGGGCCGCCGAGGTCGAGGAGTTCGGCGGCTGCGTCGAGCAGAGCGCGACGGGTGGCGGCGGCGGACTCCGCACGGGTGGTCATGACGCCATCATAATGTTGACAACGTCATCTGAAACGGTACGGTAGCTTAGATGACAACGTCATCTGAGAGTCGCAAGTTGATCGTCGTAACCGGAGCCTCCACGGGCGTGGGCGCGTCAGCCGCCCGCGAACTGGCTCGCCTGGGATTTCACGTCCTGGCCGGCGTACGACGCGACCGTGACGCTGACGCCATCCAATCGACAGGCATCGAGCCGATCATCCTCGACATCACCAAGTCCGAGCACGTGGAGGCACTCGCCGCGCGGGTGGTCGATGACCCCCGCGCACTGCACGCGCTCGTCAACAACGCCGGCGTCCAGGTGAACGCCCCAGTCGAAGTCCTGCCGATGGCGGAGTGGCGGCGGGCGTTCGACGTCAACCTGTTCGGCCACATCGCTGTCACTCAAGCGCTCCTACCCGCGCTGCTACGCAGCAAGGGCCGCGTCATCAACATCAGCTCGGTGGGCGGCAAGTTCGCCATGGCCACATACGGCGCGTACGCCGGCGCCAAGTTCGCCCTGGAGGCGGTCAGCGACTCGCTCCGCCGGGAGGTCGCTTCTCTTGGCGTACAGGTGGTGGTGGTCGAGCCCGGCGGCGTCCGCACGGAGATGGCTGCCCGCGGGGTCGAGACGGCGAACCACCTGGCTGCCCAAATGACGCCGGAGCAGGACGAGCGCTACGGCAGCCTCGTCCAGGCGAACAACAAGTTGATGACCTCGGGCACTGCTTCAGGGCTGACCGCCGACGCCGCCGCCCGGGTCATCGCGAGGGCTGTGACGGCGCGTAGACCGCGCACCCGCTACACCGCCGGCCGGGACGCCGCGCTGATCATGCGCCTGGGCCCGATGCTCTCCGACCGCATGCTCGACCGCGTCCTCGCCGCCAACCTGCGCCGCCACTACCCGAAGGAGGCCGTGGGCCGATGAGGACTCCGTGAGCCGCTCCGTCGCCTGCGGTGCGGCCTCCGGTGAGGCGATGGCGGGCGGCGGTGGTTGACCGCTAGCCGGCGGTCAGCGAGTGCCGGTGACCGTCGAGTGGAAACGGTGGCCGGGCCGGCAGCACCTCCTGGAAGATGTAACCGCTCTTCTGCGCCACGCGGCAGGACGCCACGTTGTCCACCTGGTGCATGAGGTCGAGGCGGGTCAGGCCGGGAGACCGGTCGAACGCCCACCCGCTCAGCGCGACGACCGCCCGCGGGGCTATTCCGCGACCGCGGGCCCAGACCGCTGTCCAGTACCCCACCTCGGCCGTCGGGCCGTCGGGCGTGGCGTTCTTGAGCACCACGTTCGCCACCAGCCGTGGGCCGTCCGGGTCGTCCTGGAGGACGGCGAAGCTGTACCGGCTGCCGTCGTCCCAGTCCCGCCGCACCCGGTCCAGCCACTGCCGCGCCTCGGCGGCGTTGGTCACGGGCAGGCGGGTCCACCGCCGCAACACCGGATCCCGGTACGCGTCAACGAGGGCGTCCAGGTCGTCGGCGCACCAGGGTCGCAGAGCGAGGTCTCGCGCCGGGGAGACGGCTGGCGCCCGCAGCTCGATCAGCATCCGCACAGTCTGCCGCCGCGAGTCCTGATCGGGATGCCCCCACCCGTCGCGGGTCAGCCCCGGCGGCGCCAGCGCAGCCACCAGCTGCGGCGCGGCGACGCGACGGCGGTCACCGGCTCGACGGCGGGCGTGGTGATCTCGGGCCGGGTGCGCTCGGCGCGCCAGCGGTGCACCACCGCCTCGGCGTTTACCGGCCGCACCACCACCCGGGGGCCTTCGGGGTTGCGCAGCCAGGCCACGATCTGCGCGTTGAGCTGCCCCACGAAATCCCGCACGGACTGCTCGGTGGGCAGGTCGCGGACCTCGTCGGGGACCTGGTCGATGCGGCGGCGCAGTTGCAGCGGGGTGGGCAGGAGCAGGTCGCTCGGCAGCGCCTCACGCTCCAGGAAACTCTTGATCCACCACGACTCGTCGTACGGCGCGCCTTTGCCGGGGATCGGCTTGCCCATGCCGGGCAGGTCGTCGAACTCGCCGCGTTGCACGGCTCCCCGGATCTGCGCCTCCACGGCCGCGTCCCACGCCTCGGTCACCTTGCGGCACCTCCCCCGGTCACCGTAACGCGCCGCGTCCGCCCGCCGACACGCCTCGCAACAGGTCAGCGCGGCCGGGCCGTCGACCATTCCCGCCGTACGCCCACCAGGTGGTTTCTGCCCCCGTGGCCGGTTCAACACGGCAGGCCACCACCGGTCAGGTGGCTCTGGGCCACCGACGCCGGCCGCGTCTACGGTCGGTGCGGAGTGGATCAGCGAACGGGGGGGGACGGTCATGGTGAGCTCGGGTGCGGTGCTGGGCATCGCGTTGGTGGGGTTGGGGTTGGTGCTCACGCCCGGCCCGAACATGGTCTACCTGATCTCCCGGTCGGTGGCGCAGGGCCGCCGGGCCGGGCTGGTCTCGCTGCTCGGAGTGGCTGCCGGCTTCGGCGTCTACCTTGCTGCGGCGGTCGCCGGGCTGGCCACCGTCTTCGTCCTGGTGCCGACGCTGTACGCGGTGGTGAAGCTCGCCGGGGCCGGCTACCTGCTCTGGCTGGCCTGGCGGACCATCCGCCCTGGCGGGCGGTCGCCGTTCACGCCCGCGCCACTGCCGCCGGACCGGCCGCGCCGGCTGTTCACCATGGGCCTGGTCACCAACCTGCTCAACCCGAAGATCGCCATCCTGTACGTGTCGCTGCTGCCGCAGTTCGTCGACCCGGCGCGCGGGCATGTGGCGGCGCAGAGCCTGCTGCTCGGGCTCACCCAGATCGTGGTGGCGCTAAGCGTCAACGCGCTGATCGTGCTCACTGCCGGTTCGCTCGCCGGGTTCTTCGCCCGCCGTCCGGTGTGGCTGCGGGTGCAGCGCTGGGTGACCGGGACGGCGCTGGCGGCGCTCGCTGTGCGGATCGCCACCGACCGCTCCCGCGCGGCCGTCGCCGCCGGCTGACGCCTGGCGGGCTGCCCCGAGGTCGGGCTGGTCAGCGGCGGACGGCTCCTGGCGGCGGTTGCCGGTGCGTCGGAGTTGGAGGACCACCACGGAGGACAGCACCACCGCGCCGCCGACGAGCTGCATCGGAGTCAGGGACTCGCCGAGGACGAGCGCTGCCAGGGCGGCGGTGACGACGGGCTCGAAGGTGGACAGGATGGCGGCGGTCGACGGGCCGGTGCGCTTGAGCCCGGCGAAGAAGCTCAGCATCGCCGCAACTGTGGAGACCACGGCGATGCAGGCCAGCCAGAACCATCCCGCCACCTCGAAGCCGAGGTCGACGCCACCGGTGACCAGGGCGCGGACGCCGAGAGTGCCTGCCGCGCCGGTCATCACCAGGGCAGACAGCACCACGGGCGCCAGCCGTCGTACGACGGTGTCGGCGACGAGGATGTAGACGGTGTAGGTGATCGCGGAGGCGAAGGCCAGCAGCGCCCCGAGCAGGTGGAAGCTCACGGCGCCGGCCCCGAGCAGGACCAGCAGTGTTCCACCGGAGGCAGCCGCCAGCGCGGCGCCACGCGCTGGTGTGAGCCGGTCCCGGCCGAGCGCCACCGCCACCACGGTGACCATGACCGGGTAGGTGTAGAGGATCAGTGCCAGCAGCGAGGCGTCCATCAGTTGCAACGCGGAGAAGAACAGGCTCGCCTGCGTGGCGTACCCGATGGCGCCCAGACCGACGGCGATGGCCAGCATGCGGGAGCGCGTCATCGTCGGCTGACCGGCCGCCGCGCCGCCGGGAGGGCCGGACGTGGCGCGGCGCAGTTCCGGTCGTGCCAGCAGGGCGATTCCGAGCAGGACGGCGGCCAGGGTGAAGCGGACCAGCAGCAGCGACCCGGGTGGCACGCCCGCGTCGTAGGCGAGCTTGCCGAAGATCGCCATCGCGCCGAAACAGGCTGCGGACACAAGACACATCGCGGCACCCATGCGGCCAAGGATCTCGGACGTGACCGATCAGGTCTAGCGATGATTTCCGGAGGTGAATCGTTAGGATTACCGCATGATCGAGTTGGGTCTCCGGCGGTTGCGCTTCCTGCGGGAGTTCGAGGAGCGAGGCACCCTGGCGGCGGTCGCCGCGGCCCTGGGCTACAGCCCGTCCACCGTCTCGCAGCAACTGGCCCTGCTGGAGAAGGAGGTCGGCGCCCGCCTGTTCGACAAGGCCGGACGGGGCGTACGGCTCACCGACGCCGGGCACCTTCTCGCCCAGCACGCGCGGGTGCTGCTGTCGGCGGCCGAGGCGGCAGAAGCCGACCTTGCCGCCCTCAGCGGGGAGATCCGGGGCACCGTGCGGGCCGGCGGCCTCCAGTCGGCGGCACGCCGTCTCCTCGTCCCGGCGGTGGCCCGCATCAGGGCCGAGCACCCGCAGGTCCGCGTGGAGGTCTTCGAGCTGGAGTTGGAACAGTCCCTGCCAGGGCTACGCCTGGGCGCTGTCGATCTCGTCGTCGGCGACGAGTACGACAGTCATCCCCGCCCCCGCCCGGCCGGACTCCGCTTCACCCTCCTGCTCGAAGAGCGCCTGAAACTCGTGCTGCCCGCGACGCATCCCCTCGCCCAGTCCGGCGGACCCGTCGCGGTGGCCGACCTGCGATCGGACATCTGGGCCGCCTCCGCCGAGGGCACCGGTCACCATGCCATGGTCGTGGGCACCTGCCGCGGGCTCGGCGGTTACGAGCCCGACCTGCGGCACCGTTGCAGCGACGCGGACGTTCAACTCGAACTCGTCCGTGTGGCTGCCGCCGTTGCCCTGATGCCTGCCTTGACAGTGCCCGACAACGACCCCGCGCTCGCGGTCCGGGACGTCGCCGAGGCCACCCTCAAACGACGGCTGTTCGCCGCCACCCGGGACACCCCGCCGGCTCCCGCACTCACTGCCCTCCTGGCAGCCGTGACGGACCAGGCACACAGGATCGGGGCTCAGCCCGCGCAGACCGCTGCGGGAAGCGCCGCGCGCTGAGCGCGTCAGCTGTCGGGCTCGCGGTGGCGACGGAGCATCCCGGCGGCCAGCGGCGCGGCGTCCAGGTCACCGGCGGCGAGCCGGGCGGCGAGGGTACGCCGTACCAGCCGGTCGGCCAGCGCGGGCGCGTGCCTGCCGACTGCCATCTCCAGCCGGCCGCGTCTCGTGGTCGCCACGTCCCGGGGTGCCCGTCGGGCGGCGGCGGTACGCAGGATCGCCGCGACGACGCCCTCGACGGGCTCCGGTCGGGACACCCCTTGCAGGGACAGGCCGGCCTTGGCGGTGCTGTCGTGGATCGGTGAGGCCACCATGCTCGGGTAGACCACGCTCACGCCGACGTGGCTGCCGACCTCGTGGCGCAGCGCGTCGGCGTACGCGACGAGGGCCCGTTTGCTGACCCCGTACGCGGCGGCCAGTGGCAACGGCAGCACCGCCATCCGGCTGGCCACGAAGATCACCCGTCCGCGGGCGGCGATCAGCGCTGGCAGCGCCGCGGCGGTGGTCCGCCAGGCGGCGAGCAGGTTGACCTCCAGTTGCTGGCGGACCACCTCGTCGGGCGGCAGTTCGGCCGGGGCGGGGCCACCCACCCCGGCGTTGTTGATCAGCAGGTCGAGGCCGCCGAGCCGGTCCACGGCGGATGCCACCGCGGCGGGCACAGCGTCCGGGTCGGTCAGGTCGCAGCCGAGCACCGGCACGTCGTCGTCGGGGCGCGCGTGCAGGTCGAGCCCGACGACCCGTGCGCCGGCGGAGGTGAGCGCGGTGCCGAGGTGCCGGCCGAAGGTCCCGTTCGCCCCGGTGACGAGCACCCGCCGGCCGGCCAGCCCGGTCACCCTCCGGCTCCCGCCCGGCGGGCCCCGGAGGTCAGCTCACGGGTCAGCTCGGCCAGGTACGCGTCGAAGTCGACACGCATTGCCGGGCGACGCTGACCCCAGCGGGCGGTTGCCGCGCGTAGTTCGGCCCGGCAGGCGGCGCGTTGCCGCTGCGGGTCGGGCAGCGCGTACCGGCCGGCCAGGTGCGCGGCGATCAGCTTGGCCTGTGCCTCGACGAGCGGGAACGCGGAGCCGGTGGACTGCATGAGCCCGACGAACGTCAGGCCGGGAGCCTCGGGGTGGAACACGTGCCGGTACAGCGCCAAGGTGTCGGCGCCGCCGCCGAGCAGCGCTGGGTCGAGGAACGGGATCTGCACCCGGTAGCCGGTGCACCAGATGACCAGGTCGACGTGGTCGCTGCGGCCGTCGGTGAACTCGACCCGGTCGCCGTGCAGGGCGGCGACGCCGGGGCGGGCCTCGACGTCGCCGTGGGTCAGCCGGGACAGCAGCCCGTCGGAGAGCGTCGGATGGTCCTGGAGGAAGCCGTGGGTGGGTGCGGGCAGCCCGTAGCGGGAGGGGCTGCCGACGGTGGCGGTGAGCAGGGTCTGACTGATGCGTTGACGCAGTCGCCACGGCAGCCGGCGGGCCAGCGCTCCGTTGAGGGTGTCCGAGGGGCGGCCCAGCAGGTATTTGGGCACCACCCAGACTCCCCGGCGCAGCGACAGCAGAGTGCGCTGCGCGGCGTACGAGGCGTCGACGGCGATGTCCATGGCCGAGTTGCCGCCGCCGACGACGAGGACCCGCTTTCCCGCCAGCTGCTCCGGACCCCGGTAGTCGTGGCTGTGCATCTGCTCGGCGGTGCACTCGCCGGGGTACGGCGGGTCGGGCAGTCGCGGCACCCGGTTGTGGCCGTTGGCGACGACCACCGCCTCGACGGTGATCTCGACCGGCCCGTCCGGCCCGCTCGCGGTCACCGTCCACGTGCCGGCGGGGTCGCGGGTGACCTGCTCGACGGTGTGCCGCAGGCGGATGCTGTCACGCAACCCGAAACGGTCGGCGTACTCGGCCAGGTAGGCGGCGATCCGGCGGTGGTCGGGGTAGTCGGGCCAGTCGGCGGGCATCGGGTGGTCGGCGAACTCGGTGCGGCCACGGCTGGTGTTCAGGTGCAGCGTCCGGTACGCGGGTGAGTCGGGCGCCCCGTACACCCAGAGGCCGCCAACCTGGTCGGTGGCCTCGAAACACACGGTGGGCACGGCCGCGTCGCGCAGTGCCTTGACGGCGGCGAGGCCGGCCGCGCCGGCGCCGATCACCGCGACAGTGGGTGGTGCCTGCATCGCTGCCCCCATGTAATCCAACGTCCGATGGATAATCGTCGGGTGGGGGCGGCCCGTCAAGAGGGCGGTGGCCCGTACAGGCCGTCCAGGAGACGGTGCACGAACGTCCGGAACTCGCGCCGCTCCCGGGCACCGGGGGCACCTGCGGCCAGCGCCACGACGTGCCCGTGGGTGGCCCACACCAGGCTGCGTACTGTGACGTGCGGGGTCGGTTCGGTCAGCGCGCCGGCCTCCGCCGCGGCGGTCAGCAGCTCCGCCACCAGCCGGTACAGCGGCTCGGCGTAGCGCTGGTCCAGTTCGGCGTGCCGCTGCGGTTCCAGCCAGCGGCGCAGCCACAGCGCTGTGGTCTCCGGGTGGTCCTCCAGGAAGTCGACGAACACGTCGACCAGATCGTGCAGCGCCCGCCGTGCCGCGTCGGGCCCCGCGTCGAGCGCCGCGCGCGCCCGCTGCGCGGCCCCGGTGAGCACGTCCCGCTCGGCGCTGAACACCCGGGCGAAGCAGGCGTCGTACAGCGCGGCCTTCGTACCCGTGTGGTGCGCGACAGTGGCGACGTCCACGCCGGCGGCCGCGGCGACGTCCCGCAGCCCGACGGCGTCGAAGCCGCGCTCGGCGAACAGCGCGGTGGCGGCGGTGAGCACCACCTCGCGGGTCGGTCGGGTCTCCTCGCGTCGGGGCCGACCCGGACGGCGTCGGGGCATGGTCATGGCCGCCATTCTGCCCCTAGAATCCAGCAACCGTTGGATTGCGGAGAGGAAACGGCCATGACCGGGCTCGACCGGCGGCCCGCGGCCGCCACCGACGCGACGCTGCCCCGCGGCCCCCTGACGGGCTTCGCGGTCGGGTCGCTCGGCATGGGTGTCTGGGTGACAGTGCCCGGCCTGCTGCTGCTCTACTTCCTCACCGACGTGCTGGCCGTCGCACCCTGGCTCGCCGGCCTGGCGCTGCTGCTGCCGAAGATCGCCGACGTGCTGCTGCACCCGTGGATCGGTCACCGCGCCGACGTCGAGCAGACCCGCCGGGGCGACCGGCGTCGACTCCTGCTGGTCGGCTGCGCCCTGCCTGTGGCGTTCGCCGCGCTCTTCGCGGTGCCCGGAGGCCTGACCGGCGTGTCGGCCGCCGCCTGGGTGGCGGTGCTCTTCGTCGCCGGCAACCTGCTGTTCGCCGCCTACCAGGTCCCCTACCTGGCCACACCGGCCGACCTGCGGATCGGCTACCACGAACGCACCCGGCTGATGGCGTTCCGGATGGTCGTGCTGACCCTGGGCATCCTGGTCTCCGGCCTGCTGGCCCCGCTGCTCACCGGCGGCGACGCCGCGACCCGCGCCGGCTACCAGCGGATGGGTGTGATCCTCGCGGTCGGGATGCTGATCGCCATGCTTGTCGGCGTCGCCGGCATCGCCCGCCTGCGCGGCTCCGCGGCGACCCCCACCCCGGCGGGGCACGGCGGCTGGCGGGCGTTGCGCACGGCGTTGCGCGACAGGCAGTTCCGCTGGCTGGTCGCCGCCTACCTGGCCATGTCCACCACCACCCACCTGGTGCTGGCCGGGGTGCCCTACTACGCCGAGTACGAGCTGCGCGCCCCCGGCCTGACCACGGTGCTGGTGGCCGCGTTCGTCGCGCCGGCGCTACTGGTCACGCCGGCCTGGCTGGTCCTGGCCCGCCGGGTCGGCAAGCAGCGGGCTCTGCTGGGCGCGCAGGGCGCGTTCGCGGTCGGCTCGCTGGTGCTGGCGGTGGGCCGCCCGGCCGGCCTGCCACTGCTCATCGGTGCCGTGGCGGTGCTCGGCGTGGCGTTCGCCGGCATGCAGTTGCTGCCGTTCTCGATGCTGCCCGACGTGATCCGCGCCGCCACCACCAACACCACCGGCGCCGGCACCTACACGGGGGTGTGGACGGCCACCGAGGCCACCGGCGCGGCACTGGGCCCGTACGCGTACGCGCTGTGCCTGGCCGTTGGCGGTTTCGTGGCCTCCACGGCCGGCGAGTCGCCGGTGCAGCCGGACACGGCGCTCGCGGCGGTCCGCTACGGCTTCGGCCTGCTGCCGGCGGTGGCGATGCTCGCCGCGTTGCTGCTGCAACGCCGCTACACCCTGGACTCGGCGGCCCGGGCCGCGACCTGACCCCGTCGGCGGCCGGCACTAGACTGCCACCTCGATGGACGCCGAGCCCACCCCCACCGACACCCGCCCGTGCGCCCACTGTGGACAGCCGGTGCCGCAGCGCGTCGGCGCGGGTCGCCCCTTCCGCTACTGCCGGGACAACGACGGGGCGTGCCAGCGCGCCTCCCGCAACAGCCGGATGCGGCACCGCAACGCCCCCGGCCTGCCCGGGCAGGTGGCCCGCACGTGGGAGGCGGTGGACCGGCTCGACCAGATCGTCGAGACGCTGACCGAGGCCCTGCACGCCGAGCTGTCCCCGCTGGGTGTGCAACGGCAACTCGCCCAGGCGCACGCCGAGGCCGCCACCGAGATCGCCGCCGCCCAGACCGAACGCGACGAGGCCCGCGACGACGCCGAGAACGCTGCGGCCGACGCCGCACGCGCCCGGGAGCAGGCCCGCGTCGCCATCGCCGAGGCCGACGACGCCCGGCAGCGCGCCGAGCAGGCAACGCGGCAGGCCACCGCGGCCGACGAGCGCGCGCAGCACGCCGAGGCAGCCCGCGACGCGGCACGACACGACGCCAGCGCCGCCGAGGCGCTGCGTGTCCAGGCCGAACACGACAGGGACCAGGCCCGCGCCGAGGTGCGGGACCTGCGGGCGCACCGCGACGCCGAGCGGCAACGCGTAGCGGACCTGACCGTCGAGCGCGACGGGTTGCGCGCCGATATCGAGCGGGCCACCCGGGCCGCCGCCGACGCGACCGAGCGGGCCGGCCGGTGGCAGAGCGAGGTGCAGGACGTCCGCCGCCAGATCGACCAGGCCCGCGCCGACGCCGCCCGGACCCGCACCGAGGCCGCCGACGCGGCCCGCGCCCGCGAGCAGGCCGACCGGGCCCGCGACCGCGCCCAGGTCGCCGCCCGCGCGGCCGACGGCGCCCGGCAGGAGGCCGCCGAGCTCGCCGCCCAGCTCCGCGCGGAGCTTGCCGCCACGGTCGCGCACCGCGACTCCCTCGCCGTCGAGCTGACCGCCGCCCGGCAGGCCGCCGCCACCGCCGAGGGCCGGCTCACCGCCCTGTCGGTACGCCTCGACGCCGCCGAGTCCGACCGTGACCTGGCCCAGCGGCGGGTGGCGCAGCTCGGTGACCAGGTCAGCGACCTGGCCGTGGCGCTGGCCCGCCTCGGCGCCGCCGCCCCCGGCGAGGCCGCCCGCTGACCGCTGGGGATGCCCGGCGCAACCTTCGCCGTGCCTGGGCGGTTAACATCCCCGGTGGCAGCCATCACCGCCGCCGCCGGAACACGGCCGGGCAGGTGTCCGGCCAGGCCGGCTACCCTTGGTTCCGGCCCACCTGTGGACGCATGGTGTCCTCGGGCGGGAATGGGGCGACGGGAACCCACCGTTACACCCGGAAGACCAGCACCACGAACGAGGGGAAGTCGATCATGGGCGAGCGTATGCTGCGCGGAAGCCGGCTAGGCGCGGTCAGCTACGAATCCGACCGCAACACGGAGCTCGCGCCGCGTCAGACCCGCGAGTACCTGTGTGCCAAGGGCCACCAGTTCGAGGTGCCGTTCGCCGTCGACGCCGAGGTCCCGACGACCTGGGAGTGCAAGTTCGACGGCAGCGTCGCCCGACTCGTCGACGGCAACGAGCCGGAGCAGAAGAAGGCCAAGCCGCCGCGTACCCACTGGGACATGCTGCTGGAGCGGCGCTCGATCGCCGAGCTCGAGGACATCCTCGCCGAACGGCTCCAGGAAGTTCGCACCCGCCGCGGCCGCGCCTGAGCAAGCCGCACCACACGCGTCGGCGCCCCCGGGGAATTCCCCGGGGGCGCCGACGTATCTGTGCCTCAGTTACGCGGGCCGGGCTCGACGATCTCACCCTCGATGGCCCGACCGCCGTCCACCACGACCGGCGGCGGCTCCGGCTGCGGACGTGGCGTCGGTTGCGGCGCGCCCTGGCGCACCCGCACCGTACGCGGCCCGAACAGGTCACCGGCGACCATCGACGACACCCGCCGCTCGGCGGTGCGTTGCACCCCGGCGCGGGCCAGACGACGCAGCGGCGGCACCATCAGCAACAACCCGACCAGGCCACTGACCAGCCCGGGAACCGCCAGCAGCAGCGCACCGGCCAACCCGACAAGGCCGTCGGTGACCTGCCGCCCCGGGGGCTGCCCGGCCTGCGCGGCCGTCCGGAAGCCCCGCCACGCGCGCATCCCCTCACGGCGCAGCAGCACCAACCCCAGCAGAGACGCGGCGAACACCACAAGCACCGCCGCACCGAACCCCACCGCCCGCCCCAACAGGACGAACGCCGCCACCTCCACAAGCACCGCCAGCAGCAGGGCAACCGGTACGAACCTCAGTCCTCGCCGCATCTCACCTCATCGCTAATTGGGCGGCACACCCACACGCGCCGCACATCCAGCATGACACGGCCGTGCTCACGGCCACCGCACCTGACCTGTGGAGGTGCCGTTGAGGCCACGCCGTACCGCCTGACGGCGGTCCTGCACACCCCACCTGGTGATCCGCCACAACGCCTCGGCGACGATGCGTGGGCTCATCTTGCTGTCCCCGTGCTCCCGCTCGGCGAACGTGATCGGCACCTCGACGATCCGCACACCGGCCTGGTGGGCCAGACGGGACAACTCCACCTGGAACGAGTAGCCCTGGGAGCAGACCGACTCCAGGTCGATGGCGTCCAGGGCGCTGATCCGGTACACCCGGTAGCCGCCCGTCGCGTCGGACACGGGCATGCCCAGCGCGAGGCGCGCGTACAGGTTGCCGCCACGCGACAGCAGCAGACGCCGCAGCGGCCAGTTCACCACCCGCGCCCCGCTGGTCCAGCGGGACCCGATCACCACGTCGGCGTCGCGGGCGGCCTCCAGCAGCGCCGGCAGGTCCTCGGGGGCGTGCGAGCCGTCGGCGTCCATCTCCACGACCGCGTCGTAGCCGCGCTCGCGCGCCCACCCGAAACCGGCCAGGTACGCCGCGCCGAGGCCCTGCTTGCCCTCACGGTGCAGAACCCGCACATGCGGGTCGTTCTCGGCCAGAGCGTCGGCGATCGCGCCGGTGCCGTCGGGGCTGTTGTCGTCGGCGATGAGGATCCGCACGGCGGGCGCGGCACGGCGGACCCGGCCCACGATCGCCGCCACGTTGTCGGCCTCGTTGTAGGTGGGGATCACCACCAGCACCTGACCCACGCCGGGCACCTCGTCGGGTCGCCGGATCGTATCGGTCGCCTGGATCACGGTTCCTCCGCTCCGCCGGCGTACCGGCTGCTGCTATCCGGGCACGACCCGCTGCCGGCGGCGCAGCACCCCCGCGCCGACCAGGGCTGCCACTGCCAACCCGGCCAGGGCCAGCTCCGGCCACCAACCGAGACGGGTGGCGAGGGTCCGTCCGTCGTGCAGCCGCAGCTCCCGCACCACGACCTCCCGGGTGTTGAACCCGGTGGCGTCGCTTACCCGCCCGTCGGGGGCGACGAACCCGGACACCCCGACAGTGGACGCCATCAACGCCGGCAGGCCGTGCTCCACCGCCCGCAACCGCACCATCGCCAACTGCTGGCGGGCCTCGGCCACATCGAACGTCGCGTTGTTCGTCTGCACCACAAGCAGCTGCGCGCCGCCGGTGACGGTGTCGCGGACCACCTCGTCGTAGGCCACCTCGAAGCAGATGACATCACCCAGGACGATCGGGCCGGCGCGTACCACGCCCGGGGTGCTTCCGGGTACGAAGTCGTTGCGGACCAGGTCGACCTTGTCGCTGACCATCCGGGCGATGTCGCGCAGCGGCACGTACTCGGCGAACGGCACCGGGTGCCGCTTCGTGTAGAGCTGCGACATGTCCGCCCCGGTGTCGGGCTGCCACAGGATGCCCGCGTTGCGGACCTGCCCCGGGCCGGGGCCGAGCAGCACCGCGCCGACCAGGATGGGTGCGCGGATCGTGTCGGCGGCCTGGGAGATGCGGGCCCCGGCGGTGGGGTTGCGCAGCGGGTCGATGTCGCTGGAGTTCTCCGGCCACACCACAAGGTCGGGTTGGCGTTGCGTACCGGCGGCGACCTGAGCGGCCAACTCGATTGTGGCGTCGACGTGGTTGTTGAGCACCGCCTGGCGCTGGGCGTTGAAGTCCAGCCCGAGGCGGGGGACGTTGCCCTGCACGATGGCCACGGTGACGGGCGCGCCGCTGCCCGTGGCGGCGAGCGGCACGAGCAGGCCCGCGGCGACCACTGCCACCGCGGCGACGGCCGGCGCGATCACCGGCGCCCACCGCCGCGCGGGCGCAGCCCCGGTAAGGGCGTTGCCGTCCGGCGCGGGGTCGCGCCCGTCGGTGTCGGCTGGTGCGGTGTCGGCTGGTGTTTGGCGGGCGGCCCTGAGGGTGGTCCAGGCGTGCCACGCGGCGGTGACCAGCAGCCCGCCGGTGAGGGCCACCGCGAAGGTGACAAGCGGAGCGCCGCCCAGCGCGGCCAGCCGCAGCAGCGGGGAGTCGTCCTGGCTGAACGCCAGCCGCCCCCACGGGAACCCGCCGAACGGCGTACGGTCGCGCAGCGCCTCCTGTCCGACCCAGAGCAGCCCGGTCAGCGCCGGCCACGCCCAGCGGCCACGGTCGGCCAGCGGCGACACCCAGGCGGTGGCCGCGCCCAGCAGGGCCAGGTAGCCGGCCTGAAGCAGCGACAGCAGCACCCACGGCAGGTAGCCGGTGTGCAGGTTCGTCCAGGACAGCAGCGGCGCGAACAGCGCCACCCCGGTGAGGAAGCCCACGCCGGCGCCGGCGCGCAACCTGCGGCGGTGCGCGGCGGCGGCCAGCAACGCCACCCCGACGGGCGCGAGCGGCCACATCCCGTACGGCGGGAACGCCAACAGCAGCGCCAGACCGGCGACGACGGCCATCGGCGCGGCGACCTTCAGCGGCAGCGGCCGCCCCGCGGCAACCGGAGGCGGCGGCACCGCCGGGGAGTGGGTCTCGTCCCGGTCCAGCATCGTCACCGCAGCATCCCCTCGATCACGGGGCGAAGGCTACCTGGCCGGGCGGCACATCGGCCGCATCGGGCTGCCGGGGACAGACCACCCGGCGGACATGAAATCGGGGCGCGGCTCGCGCCGCGCCCCGATGCTCCCAGGCCCTCCCCGGCCGGTGTGGCGAGGACGAGGAGCGCCGACCTTCGGACCGACCGGACGCGGACTGGCTGCCCCCGCCGGGCCGTTGTCTACTGGCCGTGCACCTCACCCTGCCCGTACACCGGTAACCGCGACCGGTTCGCGCCGCCCCGCCGACCCCCGCCCGCTGGACCTGGCCGCTGCGACGATCACGCTCAACTGTCGCTCGGCCAGCGGACGAAGGGACGAAGCGAACAACAGCCGCTTCCCGTGGTAGGACTCAAAGACGGTACGTGCCGACCCCCGCCTCCTGTCAACCCACCCCCGGCCTGTCGTGTGATGTACCACGGCGTGTCGGCCGGTGTTTCTCACTGCGTGCCCAGATGGTGGCGCAGCAGTGCCCCCGCCGCCGCCCGGTGCTCCTCGGCGAGCAGCCCGCCGGCGGCCAACACGTAGTCCACGTCCACCACGGCGCGGGCCGCCCGCGGCAGCGCCCACCCGCCGGCGTGGTCGGCGAGGACCGCCGCCAGCACCTCAGCGGACACCGGCGCGGCAGCGTGCCGCAGCACCCCACCGGAGCCCACCAGCAGCCTCACGTCGCGCAGATCCCGGCCGGCGCGTTCCCCAGTTGCGGCCCCACGGGCGTGCCGCCGCAACGCGACGGTCGCGGCGAGCGTGGCGATACGCCGGTCCACGGCCCGCTCGGCGTCGTCGCCGGCCAGGAACGCCGGGTCGGCGGCCCGCCGTTCCGCCGCGACCGCCAGATCGTCGGCGTCGGCGGCGGCCAGCAGCCGCTCCTCGACAGCGGCGCGCACCACACCGGGGGCGCTCCACCGCATACCCAGGTCACCCTCGACGGTGCGGGCCCGCCACAGGCTCCCGGCCACCTCACGGCCCGGCCCAGCGGCCCGCTCGTCGGGGGTGAGCACCGAATACACGTCGGTGGTGGCCCCACCCACGTCGACCACCGCGAGGTCCCCGCCGATCGTGTCGGCGAGCACCTCCACACCGGTGAGCACGGCGTCGGGGGTGGCCGCGCGCACCAACCGGGCGAACCGGCCGCCCTTGGACAGCCGTTTACCGCCGATGACGTGGCGCAGGAACACCGCCCGGATCGCCGCCCGCGCCGACGCGGGCGCCAGCACACCGATGCGGGGCAGCACGTTGTCCGCGCCCGTCACCGGCACCCCGGCGGCCTCCAACAGCCCTGTCAACTCGCCGCGCACGTCACCGTTGCCCGCCAGCACCACAGGTATCCGGAAGCGGGCCCGGGCCAGCCGTGTGGCGTTGTGGGTGATCGTGTCGGCGTCACCACCGTCGGTACCACCCACGAGCAGCACCACATCCGGTCGGGCCGCGCGCAACGCCGCCAGATCTGCCCCACCGAGGCGCCCGGCGGCAACGTGCACCACGTGCGCCCCGGCGGACAACCCGACCCGCCGACCCGCCTGCGCCGTGACCAGCGGCTCGTAGCCGACCACGGCAAGCCGCAGCCCACCGCCGGCCGACGAGCACACGTACCACGGCACGTCACCCACGCCCAGCCCGGCGGTCGCCGCCGCGACCGCGGCGTCCAGGCCCCGCAGCACGTCGCTGCCCACCGTCGTGGGAGCGGCCGCCGCACCCACCAGCACACCGGCGACCAGATCCACCACTGCCGCCTTGGTGTACGTCGAGCCGACGTCCGCGCAGACCGCCAGGGTCACAGGCCTCCCCTGTTCGCGACTGCGGGGCTCGCAACCCCGGCTCACTCCTCGCGACTCGCACCTGCGGCGGGAACGACCACGGTGCCGGTCGCGGTGACCGCCACGATCGGCGGGTCGAGGACCTCGGCGGCGGACTCGGAGCGGTCCGGGCGGCCCCGGCACACCACCGCGCAGCTCAACTCCAGGGTGCGGCTGCGCGAGCCCACCTTCGACACCCGCGCCGTCACCTCCACCACGTCACCGGCGCGGATCGGCGCGAGGAACCGCACATCGGCGTACCCGGCGAACAGACCCTCGTCGCCGTCGGTACGGATGCACACCTCAGTGGCCACGTCACCGAACAACCCGAGGGCGTACGCCCCGTCGACGAGGTTGCCGGCGTAGTGGGCGTGCGCGTACGGCACATACCGCCGGTGCGTCACCGTCAACCCGAGCCTGGAGTCGGTCATGCCATCGCCTTCCGCTGCGTGATCAGGGCGTGCACGAGGTAACTGGCCACCTCGCCGGGCGTGGTGCCCCGACCGAAGATCCGGTCCACACCCAACTCGTCGGTCATCGACTCGTCGAACCGGGGACCACCGACGATCAGCAACGGCCGACGGCCCGCCGGCATCGCCTCCCGGAACGCCGCCGACATCTCCCGGGTGTTGTGCAGGTGCGCGTCGCGCTGGGTGACGACCTGCGACACGAGCACCGCGTCGGCCTTCTCCACCCGCGCGGCCTCCACCAGCTCCGGCACGCTGACCTGCGCACCCAGGTTGGTGACCTTCAACTCCCGGTAGTACTCCAGGCCCTTCTCCCCCGCGATGCCCTTCACGTTGAGGATCGCGTCGATGCCCACGGTGTGCGCGTCGGTGCCGATGCACGCCCCCACCACCGACAGCTTGCGCCGCAGTCGCTGCTTCACCACAGTGTTGACCTCCTTGGCCGACAGCAGCGCGAAGTCCCGCTCCACCACCTGCACCGCGTCCAGGTCCACCAGGTGGTTCACCCGCCCGTACACGACGAAGAACGTGAACCCGTCGCCCATCGGTTTGGCGTGCACCACCATCGCCGGGTCGATGCCCATCCGGTTGGCCAACTGCACCGCCGCGCCCTCGGCCCGTTTGTCGTGCGGCACCGGCAGCGTGAACGACACCTGCACCATCCCGTCACCTGTGGTGTCCCCGTACGGCCGCACGATCTGCCCACTCACGCCGCCGCCTCCAGGATCTCGGTGGCCGGGTTGCAGTAGTCCGCCTCGTGTGCGGCGACCCCCGCGAGGCCCTTACCCCGGTCAGCGGGCCGTTTCATGATCCCGAACGTGCCCTCGGCGATCGCCGTGAGAAGCGTCTGCTCCCCGATGCGCTCCAACAGGTCCAGCGCCTCACCGAGAACCTGGTTGGCCCGGCGGCGGATGAACCCGCCCGGCGCCGGCACGAAGTCCTCGTGCAACCCGCCGGCCGCGCCCAGCACGTACCGCACGTTCTGCAGGGCGATGTCCCGGTCCGACAGCCACGGCGTCACCACCGCCTCGGTCATCATCCCCACCAGCAGGATGCCCTGCCCGGTCAGCGCGCCCGCAAGGTTGAAGAACCCGTCCAGCAGGTTGCCCCGGAAAACGTCACCTGTCATGTGCTTCGTCGGCGGCATCCACTTCAGTGGCGCATCCGGGAACAACTCCCGGGCCAACAGGGCGTGCGCCAACTCCAACCGGAACGACTCCGGCACCTCCGGGTTGATCTCGAACGCGTGCCCCAGGCCCAACTGCCAGTCCGCCAACCCCGCCTCGTGGGCGAAGAACTCGTTGAGCAGCTGCGAAACCGTCACCGTGTGCGCCTCGTCGACCGCGTCGGCGGTCGTCAGGTAGTTGTCCTCACCGGTGTTGATGATGATCCCCGCGCGAGCGTGCACCTGCCGGGAGAACCGCTGGTCCACGAACGTACGGATCGGGTTGATGTCGCGGAACAGGATCCCGTACATCGAGTCGTTGAGCATCATGTCGAGGCGTTCCAACCCGGCAAGGGTCGCCATCTCCGGCATGCACAACCCCGACGCGTAGTTGGTCAACCGCACGTAGCGGCCCAACTCCTTCGACGACTCGTCCAACGCCGCCCGCATCAGCCGGAAGTTCTCCTGCGTGGCGTACGTGCCCGCGAACCCCTCCCGCGTCGCGCCCTCGGGAACGTAGTCCAGCAGCGACTGCCCCGTGGAGCGGATCACCGCGATCACGTCCGCGCCCGCCCGCGCCGCCGCCTGCGCCTGCGGGATGTCCTCGTAGATGTCGCCGGTCGCCACGATCAGGTAGATCCACGGCCGCTGCGCCGGGTCACCGTGCCGCTTGACGAGCCGGTCCCGCTCCGCACGTCGCCTGTCGATGCGCCGTACACCTGCTCCGACGGCCTTGCGCGCCGCGGACCGGGCTGTCGTCGCGGCCCGGCCGGTCGGCACGGCGAAACGCACCGACCCGGCAGCCGCCTTCTGCGCCAGCAACGTCACGTCGGTGATGCCCTCACGGGCGAGGGCGTCGAACACCGGTACCGCCACACCGTGGCCCAACCCGATGTCCGCGACGACCGCGTCGACGAGCCGGTTCACCCACGGAATGCCGTCCGGGTCGGCGCCGCTCACCCCGGCCAGCCGCAGCACGGCCCTCTCCACCGACACAGTGGTGTGGCTACGGGCCAGGTCCACCACCGGCTGTCCGGCCCGACGCGCCAACTCCCGCGCCCGCGCCACAAGCACCGGATCAAGATCAAGCTTTCCGGTCACGCCACACCGCTCATCTGCTCGCTCACGACGACCCTTCCTCGTAGATGACCTCACCGCGCAGCACCAGACGCCGGCACACAGGCAGCGGCGTCGGATCGTCCGGACCCCGCAACTCCGGATCCTCGGCCAGCAACACCGGCAGACCCCGATCCACACCTGCCGGCGTCGACCACACCGCGAACGTCGCCGGCGCCCCCAACGCCAGCACCCCCTCGACGTCCAGGTGCACCGCCCGCCACCCACCACGGGTGTGCGCCGCGAACGCCGACCGCACACCCATCCGCTGCGCCGGATTGTGGTGCGCCGCCGCCGCCCGCACCGACCCCCACGGATCCAGCGGCGTCACCGGCGAATCCGACCCGAACGCCAACGCCACACCCACCGAATGCATCGCACCCATCGGGTTGGACTCCAACGACCGGTCCAACCCCAACCGCGACTCGTACATCCGGCCCGCGCCACCCCACAACCTGTCGAACGCCGGCTGCATGCTCGCCACGACCCCGTACTCCACGAACCCGGCGATCAACCGCTTACTCATGATCTCCGCGTGCTCGATGCGGTGCCGAGCAGCCCGCAGCCGCTCCACACCCACCGCCCGCGCCGCCGCCGCGAAACCGTCGAGAACCGTGCCGATCGCCGCGTCACCGATCGCGTGGAACCCTCCCTGCATGCCATGCGCCGCACAGTCCAGCAGATGATCACGCACCTGCTCCGCCGACAGGTACCCGTGCCCACACCCGTCACCATCGCCGTACGGCTGCGACACGTGCGCCGTCCGCGACCCCAACGCCCCATCGGCGAACAGGTCACCACCAGCGCCCACCGCACCCAACTCCCGGGCCCGCGCCGCGCCACCCAGCTCACCCCAGTACCCGTACACCTCCGGCAACCCATCACCGGAGATGCCCAGCAGACCGGTGAAGTCCTCCTCGTCGGAGATCTCCGGCCCACCGCACTCGTGCACCGCCGCGATACCCAGCGACGCCGCGTGCGCGAGCGCCACCCGCTGCGCGGCCACCCGCTGCGCACGACTCACCGACCCCTGCGCCGCCGCCCGCACCACATGATGCGCGTCGCGCCGCAACCAACCCGACGCGTCGAAGCCGGCCGCGTCGGCCGCCTGCGGGCACGCCGCCAGCAGCGCCGACGACACCAACGCCGAATGGATCGACGCCTGCGACAGATACACCCGCCGACCGTCGGCCGCCCGGTCCAGCGCCGCCGCATCCGGCAACGTCGCGTCCGACCAGCCCGACTCGTCCCAGCCGTGCCCCAACACCACAGCGTCCACCGGCAGCCCCGCCGCGTACGTTGCCACCGCGTCGAGCAACTGCCCCGCCGACCGCACCCCGGACAACTCCAGCCCGGACAGCGTCAACCCGGTGTCGGTGGCATGCACGTGGGCGTCGACGAACGCCGGCGTCACCAGCGCACCATCGAGATCCACCACCCGGTCGGCAGGCGGCGCGTCACCGTCAATGCCCAACCAGGCGATCCGCCCACCGGAGACCAACAGCGCGGTAGCGCTCGGATCAGCGGGACAGTGCAGCACACCGCCGCGGTACAACGTCGAGGGGTTCGTCATGACCTCAGTCTGCCGCCACCCGCGCCGCGAAGAGCCGACGCACCCCCGGCTCGGCACGCAGCAACCCCAACGCCAACTCCGCGTGCCCCGGCACGTAGCCGTTGCCCACAAGCATCGTCACGTCCGCCGCCAACCCCTCGGCGCCCAACGCCGCCGCGGAGAAGCTCGTCGCCATCGAGAAGAAGACCACAGTGCCACCGTCAGCCGTGGACAGCACCGCCCCGTGCTCACAGCCCGGCACGTCCACGCACACCACAGTCACGTCCGCCGGGGCACCCAGCGCCGTCGTCACCGCCGTCGACAACCCCACCGGATCCCGCGCGTCGGCCAACGCCACCACCGACGCAAGATCGGCCGCCACCAGCGCGTCACGCTCCGCCGCGACCGGCACCACCCCGACGGTACGCGCCGCACCCGCACGTCGCGCCGCCGCAAGCGACAGCGACCCGCTCTTGCCCGCCCCGCCGATCACCGCCACCCGCACCGGCGTCGGATCACCTGCACGGCTCCGATCCTCGACGTAGCGCGCCACCACCCGCGCGGTCAACGCCGGCGCCCCGCACACGTCGAGCACCGCCAGGGACAACTGCGGGTCCTCGTCCTCGGGCAGCACCGCCGCGATGGAACGGGCGAACAGGATCGCCCACCCGTCGCACGGCACCTGCTCGCTGCGCCCGTCCCAGCGGGCCAGCCCGTCGGTCACCACAAGCGGCGTCAACGTGAGCGACACAAGCGTGGCGACCCGCTCCCCCGCCTTGAGCCCCAGCGGGGAACGCCGACCGGCTTCCTCGACAGTGCCGATCAGCATCCCGCCGGACCCGGTCACCGGGTTCTGCATCTTGCCCCGCGTCGAAATGATCTCCAGTACCTCGGCGCGGACGGCGTCCCCGTCGCCACCGTGCTTCTCCGACAACTGCCGGAAGCTCGCCGCGTCCAGGTTGAGTCGCTGCACCCGGATCCGCACCTCGTTCGGGGCGATCGCGGCGGACGTGTCAAGCCGCCAGGCCGCCTGCGGCAGCACCCCCGCTGGCTCCACGACGCGGTGCAGTCCCACCGGTGACGTCACGCCGACCTCCCCTGCCCAGCCGTCCGAAGCCCCGGTCAAGGCTCGCGTAACGGGAAAACTTACGGCAGACTAATTTCTTTGCCGGATATTTTCCAGTAGCCTTCGAGCCTCATGATCAGCCACGAGCACCGAGGAGGGGCCGTGACCCAGACCCAACCGGTCGAGACCATCGCTCAACCACGTCACGCCCCGGTCGCCGTGCCGAGCGCCGGGCAGCCGTACGAATACCGCCGCCAGCCGCTTGTCGAACCCGACTGGACCCGCTTCCCCGGCTGGCGCCACGTCACCCGCGACCAGTGGGAATCCGCCCAGTGGCAGCGCGTCAACTGCGTCAAGAACGTCAAGCAACTACGCGCCGTCCTCGGCGACCTCGTCGACGAGAGCTTCTACGCCGACGTCCAGGCCGACCAGCAGGCACTGGCCACCATGTCGATGCTCGTACCACCCCAAATGATCAACACGATGGTGCCGTTCGCGCCGCCCACCACCGAGGCGCTGCTCGCCGACCCCATCCGCCGCTACATGATCCCGGTCGCCTCCGACCGCCGCACCGACTGGCCGTCACACCCCTACGCCAGCCGTGACTCCCTGCACGAGCACGACATGTGGGTCGCCGAAGGCCTCACCCACCGCTACCCCACAAAGGTCCTCGCCGAACTGCTCTCCACCTGCCCGCAGTACTGCGGGCACTGCACCCGCATGGACCTCGTCGGCAACTCCACCCCCGCCGTCGACAAACTCAAGCTCACCCTCAAGCCCGTCGACCGCTACGACGCCCACATCAGCTACCTCAAGGCCCACCCCGGCGTCCGCGACGTCGTCGTCTCCGGCGGCGACGTGGCAAACGTCCCCTGGCGCAACCTCGAGTCGTACCTGATGCGCCTCCTGGAACTGGAGACGGTCCGCGACATCCGGCTCGCCACCAAGGCCCTCATGGGCCTCCCCCAGCACTGGCTGCAGCCCGACGTCGTCGAAGGGCTGGAGCGGGTGGCCCGTACCGCCGCCCGCCGCGGCGTCAACCTCGCCATCCACACCCACGTCAACCACGCCCAGTCGCTCACCCCTCTGGTCGCCAAGGCCGCACAGACCGCCCTCGACGTCGGCGTACGCGACGTCCGCAACCAGGGCGTCCTCATGCGCGGCGTCAACGCCACCACACCCGAGCTGCTCGACCTCTGCTTCGCGCTCCAGGGCGAGGCCGGGATCCTGCCGTACTACTTCTACATGTGCGACATGATCCCCAACGCCGAACACTGGCGGGTCCCCGTCTGGCACGCTCAGCAACTCCAGCACGACATCATGGGCTACCTGCCCGGCTACGCCACCCCACGCATCGTCTGCGACGTGCCCTTCGTCGGGAAGCGGTGGGTGCACATGCTCACCGACTACGACCGCGACCGCGGCATCTCCTACTGGACCAAGAACTACCGGACCTCCATCGAGTCGGCAGACCTGGAGGCCCTCAACAAGCGCTACGCCTACTACGACCCGATCGACACCCTGCCCGACAGCGGGCAGCAGTGGTGGACCGACCACCGCGACGACTGATCCACCACCCGGAGCGCCTGTTGCGCCGCGAGGGCGCCCGGTGCCGCGGGCCGTCGGCTGTCAGCCGTCGTAGGCATCGGCCGTCGTAGGCGACGGCGACGTAGGTCTGCGGCGAGCGTGATACCTCTGCGTCATCAATATGACTCTGCGGTATCACGCTCGCCCATCAAGCCCGCTGGCCGTGCTTGCCGCAATGGCTGGCATGAACGCATACGGCCTCGGCGGCAAGGTCGACCCGCCGCTGCATCCTCCCTGCTCGGCCAGCAGCCGCCGGACTCTCAGCCGCCGGTCAGGACCTCCGACAGCGTCGCTGGCACCAGGCCCCGCTCGCGCAACCCGGCCAGGATGTGCGGCAACGCCTCGTCGGTCATCGAGGCGTTCGCCTCGGTCACGTGCATGATCACGATCGACCCGGGGCGCGCCTTGTCCAGCACCGCGCGCACCAGTGGCTGCCACGCCTCGGCGAACGGATCACCGCTGACCACGTCCCCGTCGACAACCGTCAGCCCGAGCGGAGCGAGCGCGTCCAGCGCAGCCTTGTCGTGGCACAGGCCCGGAAAGCGGAAGTACCGGGTCTGCCGACCCCCGTACGGCTCGATCACCCGGAACGTCTTCGCCACGTCCTCGGTCATGCCCCTCGCCGGCAACCGGGGAAGGCCGTAGCAGTCCCCCGTGAACGCCAGGTGCCCGTACGTGTGGTTGGCCAGCTCGAACCGCGGATTGCCGGCGATCCGCCGAGTCACCTCCGGATAGCGCTGCACCCACTTGCCGGTCAGGAAGAACGTCGCCGGCACCTGCTCCCGCTCCAGCAGGTCAAGGATGCGCAGGTTGGCGTACGACCGCACCCGGCCGCTGCGCAGACTGTGCAGCATCCCGTCGGTCATGTCCGCGTCGAACGTCAACGCCACCCGGTTGCCGACACGCGGCCCGTGATCGACCACCGGTGGCCTGATCCCCGTCGGCGTCGCACCCGGAACACCAGTCGGCTGCGGGCTCACCGGCGCCGCGACAGCGCCCGACGGCGAAGCCGAAACCGCCGGGATCGAAGCCGCCGGAGCAGGGACCGCCGGCGGCGAAGCGCCCGACGGGGCGACCGAAGCACCGGACGGGCTCACGAAGACCGGCGAGGACGCCCGGGAGGGCGAGGTGCCGCAAGCCGTGACGCCGAGCACGGCACCTGCCGCCAGAACACCTGCCAGAAGCCGGAGCCGAAAGTGGATCACGCAGCGGATCATGACAGACGCGAAAGGGACTCGGTGTCCCCCGCTCAGCCGCCTACACGGAACCGCCTCGCGGCGCGTACATGATGACGGCGACACCGAGCAGACACAGCACCGCACCCGTGACGTCCCACCGGTCCGGGCGGAAACCGTCGACCACCATCGCCCAGCCCAACGAGCCCGCCACGAACACCCCGCCGTAGGCGGCCAGGATCCGGCCGAAGTTCGCATCCGGCTGGAACGTCGCCACGAAGCCGTAGCAGCCCAACGCCACCACACCGGCGACGATCCACCACAGGCCGCGCTGCTCCCGCCAGCCCTGCCAGACCAGCCAGGCGCCACCGATCTCGGCCAGCGCCGCGAGCGCGAACAACACAAGCGAACGAAGCACCGTCACCCGGCGACAGTAGCCGCAGCACCACGGGTCCCCGGGCCGTCGTACGCCCGGGGACCCGTGGACAGCTCAGGTCACTTGGTGAAGGAGTCCTTCGCGTTGCGACCCGCGTCCTTCATGTTCTGACCGGCCTGCTTGGCGCGCGCCTCGCTCTTCTCGCTGGCGCCCTCGCCCCGCATCCGCTCGTTGTCGGTCATGTCGCCAACGCGCTCCTTCGCGGCGCCGGCCATCTGCTCAACCTTGTTACGTGCCTTCTCGGTGAAGCTCATCGCGCCTCCTCGGTCTGGCGACTGTCCCCACCCGCTTGCCCGGTCTCTGGGTGCCGAAACCGGCGGTGCCGCTCGGCACAACCCGTAAGGCATCCTAGGAAGATAGGTGGGATGGTGGAGCCGCATGCCTCCGTCCGCACGGTGGTTAACTGGCCGGATGGGAGAGCTCCTGCTGATCCGGCACGGCGAGACCACCTGGAGTGCCGCCCGCCGGCACACCTCGTACACCAATCTGGAGCTGACCCCCGACGGTGAGCGCCAGGCCCGCACCCTCGCGGCGTTTCTGGCCGGCAGGCGGTTCGCCACGGTGCTGAGCAGCCCTCGCACGCGGGCCCTGCACACCGCGCAGCTGGCAGGGCTCACCGTCGACGGCGTCGACGAGGATCTCGTCGAGTGGAACTACGGCGAGTACGAGGGGCGCACCACCGTCGACATCCACTCCGACCAGCCGCAGTGGAACATCTGGACCGACGGCTGCCCCGGCGGTGAATCACCCGCCCAGGTGGGCGCCCGGCTCGACCGGGTGCTGGCCCGGGCCACGCCGCTGCTGGACCAGGGCACCGTAGCCCTTGTCGGTCACGCGCACAGCCTGCGGGTCCTCGGCGCCCGCTGGGTCGGCCTGCCCCCGTCCGCAGGCGGCCTCCTGCGGCTGGACACCGCCACCGTCAGCGCGCTCGGTCACGAGCACGGACGGCGGGTCATCCTTCGGTGGAACCAGCCGACTCCGCCGGCACCCGGGACCGCGACCGACTCGGTCCCCCCGCGCTGATCTTCGGCGGCCGGCTCTCGTACGGGGTGGACAACACCACCGTCGTCCGGGTCGTCACGCTCGCCGAGGTGCGGATCTCCTGTAACACCCGCTCCAGGTCAGCCGGGCTGGCCACCCGCACCAGCAGCATGTAGAAGTCCTCCCCCGCCACCGAATAGCACGAGTCGATCTCGGGCAGGTGGGCCAGCCGCTCCGGCGCGTCGTCCGGCTGCGACGGGTCGAACGGCCGGATCGCCACGAACGCCGTCAACGGCAGGTCCAGCGCCTCGAAGGAGACCTTGGCGGCGTACCCCTTGATCACCCCGCGCTGCTCCAGCCGGCGCACCCGCTGGTGCACGGCGGACACCGACAACCCCACCTTCTCGGCCAGGTCGGTGTACGACAGGCGGCCGTCAGCGGTGAGCGCGGCGAGGACAGCGCGGTCGATCTCTTCCACGGCGAGCAACCTACCGGGAAAACGGCCCGACGGCGACGGGCACGGCGAAGCCGCCGCACCCGTCGCAGCCCGCTCAGCCCTTCGCCAGCGACCGGGAAATCACCAACCGCTGGATCTGGTTGGTGCCCTCCACGATCTGCAACACCTTCGCCTCACGCATGTAGCGCTCCACCGGGTGGTCAGCCACGTAGCCGGCACCACCGAGCACCTGCACCGCGTCGGTGGTCACCCGCATCGCCATGTCGGTGGCGAACAGCTTGGCCTTGGCCGCCTCGATCGAGTACGGCCGCCCGGCGTCGCGCAGCCGCGCCGCCGCAAGGGTCAGCGCGCGGGCCGCCGAAATCTGCGTCGCCGCGTCGGCGAGACCGAACCCGAGACCCTGGAAGTCGATGATGGCGCGGCCGAACTGCTGGCGCTCCCGGGCGTAGGAGACCGCGTAGTCGAGCGCGGCCTGGGCCAGCCCGACCGCGCAGGCAGCGATGCCGAGCCTCCCCGAGTCCAACGCGGACATCGCGATCGTGAAGCCCGCGCCCTCGCCCCCGACGAGCCGGTCGGCCGGCACCCGGGCCTGGTCGAAGACGATCTGCGCCACCGGCGAGGACCGCAATCCCATGGTCCGCTCGGCCGCCTGCGGCGCGATGCCCGGCGTCGCGGCGTCGGCGACCACGCAGGAGATCCCTTTTGGACCCGGGCCTCCGGTGCGGCAGAACACGTTGTAGAAGTCGGCGTTCCGGGCGTGGGTGATCCACGCCTTGGTGCCGGAGAGGACGTACGCGTCGCCGTCGCGGACCGCCCGGGTGGTCAGCGCCGCAGCGTCGGAGCCGCCCTGCGGCTCGGAGAGGCAGTACGCCCCGAGCAGTTCACCGCCGAGCATGTCCGGCAGCAGCTTGCGCTGCTCGTCGGTGCCGAACGCGGCCACCGGATAGCAGGACAGGGTGTGCACGCTCACCGCCTCGGCGACCGCGAGCCACCGGCTGGCCAGGATCTCCAGCACCTGGAGGTACACCTCGTAGGGCTGGGCTGCCCCGCCGTACTCCTCGGGGTAGGGCAGGCCGAGCAGGCCGGCCCTACCGATGGTGCGCAGCACGTCGCGGGGGAACTCGGCGCGTTCCTCGAAGCCGGCGGCCTTGGGTGCGAGCTCCCGGTCGGCGAGCTCGGTGGCGAGGTCCAGCAGGTCGTGGGCCTCGTCGGTGGGGAGGATCCGGTCGACAGTCATAAGGCGATGAGCTCCGTGGGGGTGGTATTGAGCCGTTGCACGCCGTCCGTTGTGCAGACGACGATGTCCTCGATGCGGGCGCCGTGTCGGCCCGCGAGGTAGATGCCCGGTTCGATGGAGAATGCCATCCCGGGTTCCAGGGGCCTGTCGTTGCCAGCGACCAGGTAGGGCTCCTCGTGACCGTCCAGCCCGATGCCGTGGCCGGTGCGGTGCAGGAACGCGGGGCCGTAGCCGGCGGCGGCGATCGGTTCCCGGGCCGCGGCGTCGGCCCCCGCGCCGGTGACCCCGGGTCGCACGGCCGCCACCGCCGCGCGTTGGGCGTCGCGCAGCACCGCGTAGTAGTCCAGGAACTCGGCCGGCGCCGGCCCGCCCGCCACGTAGGTGCGGGTGCAGTCGGAGCGGTAGCCCGACGGCATCGTGCCGCCGATGTCGACAACCACCGGTTCGCCGGCGCCGATCGGCCGGTTCGAGGTGCCGTGGTGCGGGCTCGCCCCGTTGGGACCGGCGGCCACGATGACGAAGTCGACGCTGACGTGCCCGGCGGCCCGGATCGCGGCGGCGATGTCGGTGGCCACCTCGGCCTCGGTGCGGCCGGGGCGCAGCCATTCGCCCATCCGCAGGTGCACCTCGTCGATGGCCACGCCGGCCTCGGCGAGCGCCGCGACCTCCGCCGGGGACTTACGGATGCGCAGCTCGCGCAGCACCTCGGAGGCGAGCCGCTGCGCGGCGCCGGGCAGCACCGCGCGCAGTGCGAGAACCTGCTCGGCCCACATCCGGTCGGCCAACCCCACCGATGCCGGCGGGCCGTCGAGGGCTGCCACCACAAGGGGGTACGGGTCGACGCCGTCGGCGTGGTCGACGATGCGCAGGCCGGTGGCCGGTGACGCCTCGGCGGCCGGACGTTCCAGGGTCGGCACGATGAGCGTGGGCTCACCCTCGGCGGGCAGCACCAGGCAGGTGAGCCGCTCCCCCGCGTGTGCGTCGTAGCCGGTCAGATAGCGCAGGTCGGAACCGGGGGTGAGCACCAGCGCGTCCAGACCGGCGGCCGCTGTGGCGCGCTGCGCGGCGATCAACCGGTCGGACGGGTACAGCTCGTCGATTCCCACCTCGTCAGCTTAACGGTCGTTTGGGCATCCCCAGAAGCCGCGCGGGGTCCGCCGTGGGAAATCCACCGGGGTTGATTGACGCCGACAGTTAACACTCTTTAAGATTTGGCTGCCTCGAGGCCATACCCGCGTTTTCGCACCTCCCGCCCGTGACAACCCTGCGCGGGCGGGCGTCGTCCCCCGCCCGGGAAGGCCCCACCGATGCCCTCAACACTGCGCCGCGCGCTCACCGCCGGCCTGCTCGCGCTGGCCACCGCCGGCGCCACCCTCACCCTCGTCCCCACCGCCGCGCAGGCCGCCGTACTGCCCAACAACTTCAAGAGCGTCGGCTACCTGCCCTCGTGGGCCGGCAACGTCAACACCATCCAGTACAACAAACTCACCCACATCAACTACGCCTTCGTGCTGCCCAACAACGACGGCAGCCTGCGCCCTGTGGAGAACCCCAGCAAGCTCTCCTCGCTGGTCTCGCTCGGGCACGCCAACAACGTCAAGGTGTCGATCGCTGTCGGCGGCTGGAACGACGGCAACGACTCGGCCTTCGAAGCCCTCGCCGCCAACGCAGGTACCCGGACCGCCTTCGTCAACAACCTCGTCAACTTCGTCAACCAGTACAACCTCGACGGTGTCGACATGGACTGGGAATACCCGGACCCGGGGACCTCGGCCAACAACTACACCCAGCTCATGACCCAGCTCGGCAGCGCACTGCACAGCAGGGGCAAGCTCCTCACCGCCGCCGTGGTCTCCGAGGGCACCTACGTGCAGGGCGTACCCACCGCCGTCTTCGCCCAGGTCGACTGGCTCAACATCATGGCGTACGACGGCGGCAGCCCACACGCCAACTACGACTGGTCGATCGCCAGCATCAACCTGTGGAAGTCGCGCGGCCTGCCCGCCAGCAAGGCAGTGCTCGGCATCCCGTTCTACAGCCGCCCCGGCTACTACACGTACTCGGCGCTTGTCGGCATGGACCCGGCCAACGCCAACCGGGACTGCGCCACCGTCAGCGGCGTGCAGCAGTGCTACAACGGCATCCCGACGGTCAAGCGCAAGACCCAGTGGGCGCTCGCCAACGCCGGCGGCGTCATGAACTGGGAACTGTCGCAGGACACCACGGGCTCGACCTCGCTTGTCAGCGCCATGTACGACACCATCATGGGCGGCACCACCCCGCCGCCGAGCGGGCGTACCGGCCGGATCACCGGGATCGGCGGCAAGTGCGTCGACGTGGCCTCCGCGAGCACCGCCAACGGAACCGCAGTGCAGCTGTGGGCCTGCAACGGCACCAACGCGCAGACCTGGACGGTGGCCGGTGACAGCACCCTGCGGGCGCTCGGCAAGTGCGCCGACATCACCAGCGGCTCCACCGCCAACGGCGCGAAGATCCAGCTCTGGGACTGCAACGGCACCGGAGCCCAGGTCTGGCAGGCGCAGTCCGACGGCACGCTGCGCAACCCGCAGTCCAACAAGTGCCTGGACGCCAGCGACAACAGCTCCGCCGACGGCACCCGGTTGCAGATCTGGGACTGCTTCGCCGGCGCCAACCAGCGCTGGACGCTTCCCGCCTGACGGCACGGTCCGTGAGATCCCCGGCCGACGCGCCCCGCGCCGGCCGGGGATCCTCGCGCTCACGCTCATCGCCGGCCGGGGATCCTCGCGCTCACGCTCATCGCCGGCGCGCTGGCCGACGGACGCTCTGGTTTTCCCGGTCGGACGGCCCCGGCGGTCATAGCCTGGGGTCAGGAACCCGCACGGGCTCCCGACCGGGAGGAGCGACGTGGCAGCGAACCAGGCGAACCGGGCGGCCACACGCCGTCGCCGTCAACTGTGGGCCGGCGTCCTCGCGCTCGTCGGTCTGGTGCTGCTGGTCATCGGGCTCACCGTGGCCGACGGTGTCGCGGCCTGGATCGAGGTGCTTGTCGCCGTCGTGCTGCTGGTGACCAGCTATGTCGTGCAGCACCTGGCCCGGCGGGCGACCGTCTACGGGCACGACGAGCAACGCTGACGCCGCCGTCGGCAGGGCGTACCCGAGATCGTCGGAGGGCTGTGCCAGGCTGTCCGGCGTGGCACATCGACCCCCGATCCTGCTGATCGACGCAGCCAGCCTCTACTTCCGGGCCTACTTCGGCATTCCGGAGTCCGCAGCCCGCACCGAGGACGGCACTCCCGTCAACGCGGTACGTGGCTTCCTCGACATGCTCGCCACCCTCATCCGTGGACGCGGCGCCGACCGGATGGTCTGCGCCCTCGACTACGACTGGCGGCCGGCGTGGCGGGTCGAGCTGCTGCCGTCGTACAAGGCGCACCGGGTTGCCCCGCAGGGCGGCGAGGTCGTTCCGGACACGCTCTCCCCGCAGGTGCCGATGATCCTGGAGGTGCTGGCCGCGATCGGCATCACCGCCGTCGGGGCGACCGGCTACGAGGCCGACGACGTGCTCGGCACGCTGTCGGTGACCCAGCCGGGCCCGGTCGAGGTCGTCTCCGGCGACCGGGACCTCTTCCAGCTCATCGACGACAGCCGACCGGTCCGGCTGCTCTACGTCGGGCGCGGCGTGGCCAAGCTCGACGACTGTGACGACGCAGCGGTGCGCGCCCGCTACGGCGTGCCGGCCGACAGGTACGCCGACTTCGCGGCGCTGCGCGGCGACCCCAGCGACGGCCTGCCCGGCGTGCCCGGTGTCGGCGAGAAGACCGCCGCCCGGCTCATCGAGCGGTACGGCAGCATCGCCGGCATCCTTGCCGCGCTCGACGACTCCGACTCGTCCTTCGCGCCGGGCCTGCGCACCAAGCTCGCCGCCGCCCGTGACTACCTGGCGGTCGCCCCGACTGTGGTCCAGGTGGCCCTGGACGTGCCGCTGCCGGAGCTGCCCACCGCCCTGCCGACTTCTCCCGCCGACCCGGACCGGCTCCTCGAACTGGCCGCCCAGTGGAACCTGGCCGGCTCGACCCGCCGCCTCGTGGACGCCCTGGCCGCCCGCGCCGACCACTGACTCCGGTCGACGCTGGCCGGGCCGGCGTCAGCCGCGTAGTTCGGCCGTGCGGGCGGCCATCACCCTCATGGCGTACCGCTGCATGCCGGGGCCGAAGGTGATGCGCGGAAGGCGGAGGCTGTCATCGGTCGCGTCTCCCGACGGATGCGCAGGGGGTGCTGGGACGGGCGGAAGCTATTTGACCTTGCGGGTCGACCGGACCACGATGCCCTCGTACTCCGGGTGCTTGCGCAGCCACTCGGCGAGGAACGGGCAGATCGGCACGACCATGCGCCTCTTGGCCTGGGCGTCGTCCATCACCGCGCGGGCCAGCGTCGACCCGACGCCTCTGCCCTCGTACGCCGGATCGGTCTCGGTGTGGGTGTAGACGATGATGCTGCCGGTCAGTTGGTAGGTGACGAATCCAGCGACAGCGCCTGCCTCGTCGCGCGCCTCGAACCGCTCCCGCGTCGGCGCCTCTGTCACTGTGAACTGCACCGGACCATCCAATCACAGCCGGCTCTGCTCGATTCCGGCACGACGCACGGGCGGGGCCCACCCCCAGTTGAGGGTGGGCCCGCCCGTGCGTGGTCCTCAGTGCCGTCGGCGGCCGTACATGCCGGCGACGATTGCCACACCGATCGCCGCGAACACGATCTGGATGAACAGTTCGATCCAGTCGACGCCGGCGGTGTCGTCGACGCCGAACACACCGGCAACGAGGGTGCCGAGGATCGCGGCCAGTACGCCGATGGCGAGGGTGAGCCAGATCGGGATGTTCTGCTTGCCCGGCACCACCAGCCGGCCGAGGGCCCCGATGATCAGACCGATGATGATGGCGGTGAAGAAGCCCGTAACCTCCACGGGAACCGTCCTTCCTCAGTGTCGTGAAGCTGAAATTTTTCGTCGGCGACGCTTTCGTGCCCCCGATGGTGCGCCACCGAAACCGGAGATCGGCTCGTCAGCCGATTTGTCACGCGACTGTCATGAAACGTATGACTGCGCCCCACGGCCGGCGGTCGCGGTCACTGCGGCACGATGAGCGGGGCGAAGTCGGTGCGGGTGAGGGGCCGTTCGGTGAGCGAGCCGTCGGCGCGCGGCACGCCGAGGGGCTTGCCGTCGCGCAGGAACGTGACGGTGGCGACGTCGTCGCGGCTGGTCAGGGTGCAGACGATCTGGCCGAAGGCGAGGACCTCGTCGCTGCGGCCCACATCGTGGCCGGGTTCGTCGACAACGACGCGGGCCTCGGCGTCGGTGACCGTCGCCCCGGCGGCGGTCACCGCACCCGCGAGCGCGCTCGTCAACCCGTCGTCCCGCTCGGTCGTGGTGGGCCCGGCGAGCAGATGCCGCAGATGCTCCTCGACAGTCGGCGGACGTTCCACGCGCCGGAGCACGGGGACGATGCGGTTGTCACGCAGCAGACAGAGGATCTCCGCGGCGCTGCCGGCCGGGACCGTGGCATCCGTGGAAGCCACTGTCGGAAACGGCCCGCGTGGGGGCGTCACCGGCCGGGCCGTGTCGTCGGTGGGGATGCCACAGCCGGCGAGCAGCGCGGCGAGCGTCACCGCGACGACCAGACGACGGCCCGTCATGGCAGGCTCTCCGCGAGGGTGACCCGGAAGCGGGCGCCGCCGCCGGGCCGGTCGCCGAGGGTGACGTCGCCGGCGTGCGCGGCGGCGTGCTGGGCGACGAGCGCGAGCCCGAGACCGGTGCCGTCGCCGGTGCCACGGGTGTTCGCGGCGCGGCCCCGCACGAACCGGTCGAAGATCGCCTCACGGTCCTCGACCGGCACGCCCGGGCCCTCGTCGTCGACCTCGATGACACCTGCGCTGCCGTCGCGGCCCAACCGGACGGCCACCGGGCCGCCGCCGTAGGTTGCCGCGTTGCCGAGCAGGTTCGCGAGGATCTGGGCTACCCGCCGCCGCTCCACCTGCCAGGTCGCCGGCACGCCCGGACCGAGGTGGACCATGCTCGCGGGCAGGTCCAGGGCGTGACAGGCGTCCCGGGCCAGCGCCACCACGTCCACCGGGGCCCGACGGGCGGGGTGGTCACTGCGGGCCAGGTCGATCAGGTCGTTGACGAGCCGCTGGAAGCGGTCGATCTCGTCGGCGACGAGACCGGCGGCCGTCGCCGTACGTTCGTCCTGGTGTTCGCGGCGGCGGGCCAGGACGCTGGCCGCCGCGGCGAGGGTCTGCAACGGGGACCGCAGTTCGTGGCTGACGTCTGCGGCGAAGCGGCGGTCCCGTTCGATGCGCTGCGCGAGCCTGTCGACCATCTGGTTGAACGACGACGACAGGCGGGTCAGGTCGGGGTCGGTGGTCGGGTCGAGGCGGGCGGTGAAGTCACCGGCGGCGATCTTCTCGGCGGCGTCGGCGACCGCCGTCAGTGGACGCAGCCCGTGCCGGGTGGCGTACCAGCCGAGCGCGGCACCGGAGCCCGCCACCATGATCGCCACGGTGGTCAGCGCCAACGCCAGGACCTGGAACGTCTGCTCCAGCTCACGCAGGGAGTTGACCTCGAAATACATCGACGTGTCAGACAGCGGCACCCCGACCACCAGGGCGGGCTGGCCGTCGAGGCGTACCCGCTGCAACGCCGGCTCCCCGGCGGCCACGAGCCGTCGCAGGTCGACAGGGATGGACGTGGTGGTGCCCGAGTCGACGGTACGGGCGTACCACTCGCCGTCCAGGTGCAGCACGGGCCGGCGGCCCCCGCCGGTGTCCAGCGAGCGCAGCACCTCCACCACGTCCGGGGTGTCCGTGTCGAGGCCGGCGCGCACGATGGCGGCGTCGAAGTAGGCGGCGCGCAGGGCCGTACGCTCGCGTTCCTCAAGCAGGGAGCGGCTGACCAGCTCGTACGAGACGAGGGCCATCGACGCGGCCAGCAGGAGCGCACCGACGGCGAACGCGGCGGTGACCCGGGTACGGAGTCCGAGGCGGTGTCTCATCGCTGCAGCTTGTAGCCCATACCCCGCAGGGTGACCAGGTGGCGGGGCGTGGCCGGATCCCGTTCGATCTTCTGCCGCAGCCTGCCCACGTGCACGTCGACAAGCCGCTCGTCGCCCAGGTCGTAGCCCCAGACCCGTTGCAGCAACTGCTGCCGGGACAGCACGCGACCGGCGTGCTCGGCCAGCTCGCAGAGCAGCCGGAACTCGGTGCGGGTGACCGGCACGGGCTGGCCGGCCCGCCGGACCTCCCCCGCGTCTGGGCTGATCTCCAGGTCGCCGAAGGCGAACACGGGCACCGGCGCAGGCCCCGGACCGGCGACGCCCGCGCGGGCGCGGCGACGCAGGGCGCGCAGCCGGGCGGTCAACTCCTTGATCGCCACGGGCTTGACCACGTAGTCGTCGGCGCCGGCTTCGAGCGCGGCCACGATGTCGTGGGTCTCGTCGCGGGCGCTGACCACCACGATCGGGACGTCGTCGTCGCGGCGCAACTGCCGGATGCACTCGAAACCGTCAAGGCCCGGCAGCATCAGGTCGACAAGCACGTAGTCGGCCGGGTCACGGCGCTGGGCGCGCAGGCCCTCCTCGGCGGTGGCCGCGCCGACGGCGTCGTACCCCTCGTCCTCCAATGCGAGCAGCAGCGCCAGCCGGATGCGGTCGTCGTCCTCGATCACCAGTACGGCCGTCATACAGGGAATCATCCCCAGGCCGCACGCCGCGCGGCCAACCGCGCCCGCCGGTTGGTGGATTTGTCACGCAACTGTCATGGATCCGCGCGGTGACCGCCAAGCCGGCCCGGCACGGTCGTTGGCGTACAGGGCCGCGAGCGAAGGGGTACGCCATGACGGAGTCACCGGCACCGACGTCGTGGACGCTGCCGATGGTCGAGGTGTGCATCGACACGTTCGACCTGGCCGGTCTGCCGGAGACCGGGGTCGTGTTCGACAGGCTGCTGGCGCTGCGTCCCGGCCGCGTCGTGGTGGACCTGTCACGGTGCCGGCACATCGACGCCGCCGCCATCGGGCTGCTGCTCGACGTCCACCGGCGGCTGGTACGGGCCGACGGGGTCCTCACCATCCGTAACCCGAACCCCCGCATCCGGCGCATCCTGCACACCGCCCGGCTGGAGCAGGTTCTGCCGATCGTCATCGACGCCGAGGACGGCCAGCCCGAAGCCGCCCCGCCATCGCCGATCGCGCAGGGCCGGGCGCCCGTGACCACCCGGCACTGACGCCGGCAGCGACAGGAGAGGCAGCATGAGTGTCAGCGGGTTGGTCAGCGCCGTCGTCGTCGGCGTGGTCGCGGGGGCTCTCGGCCGGCGTGTCGTTCCCGGCCCGCACAGCGTTCCGCTGTGGGTCGCCCTGACCGTCGGCGTCGTCGCCGCGCTGATCGGGTCCACCGCCGCGCGCCTGGCCGGTGTCACCGCCCAGGGGTTCGGTTTCCTGGAGTTCCTCCTGCAGATCGGCGTCGCCGGTGTCGGCGTCGTTCTCGTCGTGGTGACCACGGGACGAGCCACCTCAGAGACGCCAGAACCGTGACGCACGGGATCCGCACCACCGATTTGAGCCCGCACCGAGGTCGTCCGCGGCCGGGCACGGACGTAGGAAGGACAGCGCCATGACCGTCGTCCCCGACGACGACCTGATGACCCTGATCTGCGACATCTGCGGTGACTCCCTCCGGGCCACCGCGTGCGTGCTGCCCGACGCGGAGGTCGTCTGGACGCTGGTGTCCGAACACGGCTGGAGTGGATCGCCGTTCGCCACCGGCCCCCATCGCTGCCCGCACTGCAGCCTGCGGCCGACCTCGCAGGGCGCAACGGTCTCGTGCAGCGACCACGGACCCGGCGGCATCCTCGCCATCGACCACCTCGACGACGTGACGGTCGTCGCGGCCACCGGCGACATCGACCTCGAAGCCGGTGACACACTGCGCTCCGCCCTGCGGCACGCCGCCGAGATGGGTGGGCACGTCGTTGTCGACCTGAGCCACGTGCACCTCATCGACTCCACCGGACTGGGCCTGCTCGTGCGCGCCCACCAGGACGCCCGCGGCCGTGGCGCCACGCTCAGCCTCGCCGCGCCGTCGCGGTTCATCCGCACCGTCCTGCACACCATGCGCCTGGACGGGACGTTCCCGATCTTCGAGAGCCGCGCCGACGCGCTCGCCCACCTGTCGCAGGACGCGTCCGTGTCGGGCACCCGCGTCTGATCACGGCCGATCCACCAGCAAGGAGCTCTTTTCGTGCACATGCCATGGCCGCTGCCTGACGAGAACTGGTTCGCCGCCAGTCAGCCCGAGCCGGACAGCCCGGACCGGCGGCTCGAGGCGCTTGTCGCGCAGCGACTGAGCGCCGACTCGACCACGAGGCGGCAGCGGATCGGCGTCACAGTGCAGAACCGGGTGGTCATCCTGTCCGGGTTGGTGAGCGACACTGACGCACGCCAGGTCGCCGCGGAACTCGCCTGGGACGTGCCGGGAGTCTTCGACGTCTGCAACACGCTGCGGCTCGGCGACCAGCGCCGCAGCCGCCGCTGAACCGGGTCGCACCACGCCGCAGCTCGCCGGCCAGGACCGCGCCGCCCGCAGCTCGCCCGCCAGGGGCCGTATGTCAGAGGCCCTGGCGGGCGAGCGCGTCGTTCAGTAGGCGTGCCCCTGTGGGAAACGCCGCGGGGTTGGGGCCGGCGTAGCTGAGTCGGAGGAACGGCCCTGTGGGTTCGGCGGGAAACCACCCGGTCCCGGGGGCGATGACGAGCCCGGCGTCTCCCGCGTCGGAGGCGAGCCGTTTGACGTCTGTGCCGTCGGGCAGGCGGACCCACAGGTTCAACCCTCCGGCCGGCACCCTGTCGATGTGCGCCAGTGGGGCGTGCTCGCGTAGCGCGGTGACGAGGAGATCGCGTCGCGCGCCCAGTTGCTGGCGCAGGCCGCGCAGGTGCGTGGCGAAGGAGGGCTGGGTGACGACGTCGAGTGCCGCGGCTTGCAGGAGGCCGCTGACGTACATCGACTCGGCGGCCTGGTCGGCCAGGAGCCGTTCGCGGGCCGGGCCCCGGGCGATGACGGCCGCCACGCGGATGGCCGGCGACACGCTCTTGGTGAGCGAGCGCAGGTAGACGACGTGGCCGCTGTCGTCGTGGGCGGCCAGAGGTGTCGCGGTGGCGGTGTCGCCGAGGTCGTGGGCCCAGTCGTCCTCGACGACGAAGGCGCCGTGCTCGCGTACGACGGTGAGCACCTGCTCGTGCAGCGCCGCCGACCACCGTGCTCCGGTGGGGTTGGCGTGGTTCGGTTGCGCGTAGAGCACCCGGGCGGCCGTCTCGGCGAACGCGCGGGCCACCTCGCGGGGGTCCGGCCCGTCGGGGCCGCTGGGGACCGGTACGACCCGCACGCCTGCCTGCCGTGCGGCAAGGATGGCTCCCCAGTAGGTCGGGGACTCCAGCAGCAGTGGTTGACCGGGCCCGACCAGGGCGCGGAACACCGAGCTCAGTCCACTCTGGCTGCCGGGGACGATGATGACGTCGCTGGGTGTGGGTGGTGTTCCGCCGAGCGGGGTGACGGCACGCACCTCGTCGGCGAACCAGGACTGCAACTCCGGCAGGCCGGCGGTGGGCGGCCGGGTCAGCGCAGCCTCCGTGCGAGCCGCCCGGGCGAGCGCGGAGCGGACCAGACGCTCCGGGAGAAGCTCCCGGTCCGGGTAGCCGGCGTGCAGGGCGACGACGTCGTTGGGGGTGCTGCGCAGCGCTGTCGGCACCGCGCCGGAAAGGGCGTGCGGCGCGCGTAGCGCGGCGGTCTGCCAGCCGTAGTCGGCCGGTCGCGCCGTCCGTACGGCGCGGACGAACGTGCCGACTCCGGGCCGGCTCTCGACGAGCCCGCGGGCGGTGAGGGTACGCAGCGCCTGCTGCACCGTCACGGGACTGGCCTGGTAGCGGGCGACCAGTTCCCGGGTGGACGGCAGCCGTGCACCGGGTGCGGCCGTCGTGATCCACCGGGCGAGGTCGGTGGCGATCCGGGTGCTGCTACCGTCATTCATGATAACACAGAGTAGCGCTACTGCCCATCCGCCCCGCGCGATATCGGCGTCGCGCCCGTCCGGTCTGTGGTGGGGTCTTGTCGGGGTGGCGGCTTTCTCGCTCACAGTTCCCCTGACCCGGCTGGCGGTGGGCGGCCTGTCGCCACTGTTCATCGGCTCGGCAAGGGCCGTCGTGGCGGCGGTGCTGGCCGCCGGCGCGCTGGCCCTGACCCGCCAGCGCCCGCCTGGCGGCGCGCAGTGGCTCCGCCTCGCCGTGGTCGGCGGAGGCGTCGTGGTCGGGTTTCCGCTACTGACCTCGTACGCCCTGACGAGCGCGCCGGCCAGCCACGGCGCTGTGGTGATCGCCGTGCTGCCGGCGGCGACAGCTGCCCTGGCCGTCCTGCGGGGCAGGGAGCGTCCGCCGCTCGGCTTCTGGATAGCCGCCGGCGCCGGAGCGGTAGCGGCGACGGTCTTCGCCTCGGCCCAGTGGGGCGGCCTGGGTCACCTGCACCGCGCCGACCTGCTGCTGTTCGGCGCGGTCGTGGCCGCCGCCGCCGGGTACGCCGAGGGCGGTCTGCTGGCCCGCGAGCTGGGCGCCTGGCAGACCGTCTCCTGGGCGCTCGTCCTGTGCTCCCCGCTCATGGCGGCCCTGACTGTCGTCGCCGTCGCCCGAGAGGTCCCGCAGGGCACGCCTGCGCAGTGGGCGGCGTTCGGCTACCTCGGCGCGGTCAGCATGTTCCTCGGCTTCTTCGCCTGGTACCACGGGCTGGCGATCGGGCCGATGGCGCAGGTCAGCCAGGTGCAACTCGCCCAGCCCGTCATGAGCATCGCCTGGGCGGCCCTGCTGCTGGGCGAGCAGATCGGCGCCACGACGCTCGTCGGCGGCCTCGTGGTCATCCTGTGCGCCGCGACAGCGATCCGCACGCGACTCGGCACCAACCGGTGATGGGACGCGGGCCGGCGCGTAACCTCGGCACATGTGGATCGTGCGGGGGTTCGGTGGCTGACGCGGACGACGTGCGGCGACTGGCGCTCGCTCTGCCGCACGTGGTGGAGGTCGACAGCGCCGGCTTCGACTTCCGGGTGGCCGACAAGGGATTTGTCTGGTCCTATCCGGAGCGCCGCCCCGGCAAGCCACGGCTGATCCGCACCGACGTCGCCGTGCTGTTCGTCGGCGACGAGGCCGAGAAGCAGGCATTGCTGCTCGGCGAGCCCGACCTCTTCTTCACCGCGCCCGGTTACGAAGGGCTGCCCCTGGTGCTGCTGCGCCTGCCCGAGGTCGGCGTCGAACGCCTCAGCGAACTCGTCACCGACGCGTGGCGGATGCGGGCACCGGCCGCGCTCGTCGCCGACCTCGACGACCCCGCGACGCTCTCGGGCTAGCGACCGCCGCCGGCAGGCGGCCGCCGAGCCGGACCGGGCCGCGGCCGGACCGGGCGGCAGCGAGCAAGAGGGCCGGCCGCGTTGCGGCAAATAGCGACATCCGTACGCAACCTGGTTGACACATTGACGTGGATCTCGGCGTTCGATTACCGTGCGAGCGAGAGAGAGCGCTCTCTCAGTCGACCTTCTCCTCATTTCAGACGCAACGCGCCGGAGCGGGCACGGACCGTGACCCGGCGTGCGATGGAGGCACAATGAAACCTCCCGTCCCCCACCGTCGATGGGTCCTGGCCGCCACCACGGCCCTGGCCCTGGTCGTCGGCGGCCTCACGATCCCCCTCACCCGCGCCGCCGAGGCCGCCGCCGTCGGCGCCGGTAGCTACACCACCACCCCGGTCGGCCCGCTCCCCTCCGGCTGCGGCTCGATGTCGAGCAACCCCCGGCAGTTCGCCACCGCCAACGCGCCCGCCGGTGCCATCCCCACAAACGACTGGTGGTCCTCGCTGCTCTGGAAGCGCACCGACTGCTCCTTCAGCGAGCCCCTGCACGCCCACCCGATCTCGTACGACACGTTCACCGACGGTCTCGGGTTCTCCGCCAACTCCACGCCCGCCATCAGCGGCACCGCCACCGGTGTCGGCGAGTTCCACTACCCGTACGTGCAGGACATCCGGGTCGGTGTCGCCGGGCTCGGCGCACCCCAGGTCAAGGTCGACGGCTGGAGCGACTGGACGGTCAGTCCGCACTGGAGCGACGGCACCCGCACCCTGCGGGCCACCATCGGCCACGGCCTGCCGTTCGCGTACTTCCAGAGCACCGGCGGCGACGCGGTGATCAGCACGAGCGGCAACCCGGAGGTCTGGTCCAACAGCGGTGCCACAATCGGATTCCGGGTCAACGGCCACGACTACGTGGGGTACGCCCCCAGCGGCGCCAGCTGGAGCGTCGCCTCCGGCCGGATCTCGTCGGGGCTGGCCGGTCGCGGGTACTTTTCGGTGGCCCTGCTGCCGCCGACCTCCAGCGCGTCGGAGCGCTCCGACCTGGCCGCGACGTACGGCAGGTACGCGCACGCCCACGTCACCGGCACCACCGTCTCGTACACCTACGACCAGGCCACGAGCGGGCTGAACACCACGTACGCGTTCACCACCACCGCCCGGGAGGGCAGCGCCACGCAGACTGTGGTCAGCCTCTACCCGCACCAGTGGAAGTCGCTGTCCGGGTCCACCCCGATCACGCCGACGTACCCGTCGGCGCGGGGGCGGATGAAGGTGCTCACCGGCGTCAGCCAGTTCCGCACCGCCATGAAGTTCCAGGGCGTACTGCCGGAGTTGCCGGCCGTCGGTGACGGCAGTGGTGCCGACCTGGCGACGCTCAACGGTCACCTGGCCGCCACCCGCGCCAACCCGATGGACCAGCGCGGTGGCGACACCTACTGGACCGGCAAGGGGCTCGGCCGGGCCGCCCGGCTCGCCGAGGTCGCCGACCTGGTCAACGACACGGCCACCCGCGACAGTGCGCTGAACGCCATCCGCAGCACGCTCACCGACTGGTTCACCGCGTCGAGCGGCAAGACCAGCAGGGTCTTCTACTACGACAGCAACTGGGGCACCCTGATCGGCTACCCGGCGTCGTACGGCTCGGACCAGGAGCTCAACGACCACCACTTCCACTACGGCTACTACATCGCGGCCGCCGCGACTCTCGCCAAGTTCGACCCGTCGTGGGCCTCCACCAGCCGCTACGGCGGCATGGTGGACCTGCTGATCCGCGACGCCAACAACTACCGGCGCGACGACACGCGCTTTCCCTACCTGCGGGACTTCGACATCTATGCCGGCCACGACTGGGCCTCCGGGCACGGCTCGTTCGGCTCCGGAAACAACCAGGAGTCCTCGTCGGAGGGAATGAACTTCGCAAGCGCCCTCATCCAGTGGGGACAGGTCACCGGCAACACCGCCGTCCGTGACGCCGGCATCTTCCTCTACACCACGCAGGCCGCGGCCATCCAGGAGTACTGGTTCGACGTCAGCGACCAGAACTTCCCGGCCGCGTTCGGACACTCGACTGTCGGCATGGTCTGGGGCGACGGCGGCGCGTACGCCACCTGGTTCAGCGCCGAGCCGGAGATGATCCAGGGCATCAACCTGCTGCCGATCACCGGCGGGCATCTCTACCTGGGCAACAACCCGGCGTACGTACGCACCAACTACGCCGAACTGGTCCGCAACAACGGCGGGCCACCCACTGTGTGGCAGGACATCCTGTGGCAGTTCCAGGCCCTCGGCGACGGTGACGCGGCGCTGGCGAACCTGCGGGCGAACCCCAACTACACAGTCGAGGAGGGCGAGAGCCGGGCGCACACGTTCCACTGGATCCGCAACCTCGCGGCGTTGGGCACCGTCGACACGACGGTCACCGCCAACCATCCGCTGAGCGCGGTCTTCTCCCGCAACGGTTCACGCACCTATGTGGCGTCGAACCCGACCGCGAGCCCGATCACCGTCACGTTCTCCAACGGCACCAGGCTCACCGTGGCGGCCGGAAAGACTGCCACCACCGGGGCGTACACCTGGAGCGGTGGCAACGCCGCTGGCGGCGTCACCCCGACCACGCCGCCCACCACGGCACCGCCGACCACGGCACCGCCCACGACGGCTCCCCCGACGACGGCTCCCCCGACCACGCCGCCGCCCAGCTCGGGCTCTCCGACCCGGTACCTGCTGTCGAACGGCGGGCTGGGCACCGCCGGAAGCGCGGCCACGACGACTGTCGCGGCGGCAAACGGAAACCACGACGGTACGCCGACCAACGCGCGGGTGTTCACGGCGACCGGCCTGAACCTCGCCTACTCCGGCGGGCAGAGCGCGTTCGACCTGTTCCTGGACGCGGGCACGGCGGTCGGCAACGGCGTGCAGGTGCGGATCTCCTACGACCTGACCGGCAACGGCAGTTGGGAGCGGGTGGAGACCTTCCGCTACTTCGCCACCGACCCGGTTTCCGGCTACGAGCACTACACCCAGAGCGCCGGCCTGGCCTCGGCCACCGGAACGTTGGGCGCGCTGTCCAACGGCACGGTCCGGGTGGAGGTCTGGTCGGCGATCGGCAACAACCCCACAACCCTGGGCATCGGCAACCAGTCGGTGCTCCGGCTCCCCTACTCCTGAGCGCGCTTTCCGGGTCGCCGTCGGTCGGGCAACGACCGGCGGCGACCCGGAACCGCGTCCAGGTGGACCTGCGGCGAGCAAACCGACAGACCACCCAAACGACGCATCACGGCATCGACGCCGAGGATCGGACACCGATTCGGCAACCTGGGCGTGGCAGCCAAAAACTTTTGTCAGGTTCCTACAACTGAGCGGCGGTCTGTTCGGCGGTTGCGCCATGGCATTCCGCGCCCCGAGCCGGAAAAGTGATCACTGCCGGGAGCCCATCAACTCGCGGCGTGCACATGATGGTCTACCAAAGGGGTCAGTCGGGTGTTCAACCGTGTCGCCATCGTCAACCGTGGTGAAGCCGCCATGCGGCTCATCCACGCGGTCCGAGAGCTGGCCGCGGAGACGGGCATCCGGATCGAGACGATCGCCCTCTACACGGACGTCGACCGCACCGCCACGTTCGTCCGCGAGGCGGACATCGCCTACGACCTCGGCCCGGCGTCCGCGCGCCCGTACCTCAACCTGGCCACCCTGGAGCGCGCCCTCGTCGAGACCGGGGCGGACGCCGCCTGGGTCGGCTGGGGATTTGTCGCCGAGGACCCGGCGTTCGCGGAGCTGTGCGAGAAGATCGGCGTCACGTTCATCGGCCCGAGCCCGGACGCCATGCGCCAGCTCGGCGACAAGATCGGTTCGAAGCTGATCGCCGAGAAGGTGGGCGTACCTGTCGCGCCGTGGAGCCGCGGCGCCGTGGAGACACTTACCGCCGCCCGCGCCTCGGCCGCCGAGGTCGGCTACCCCCTGATGCTGAAGGCCACCGCCGGCGGTGGCGGCCGCGGCATCCGCGTGGTCCGCGACGAGGCCGAACTGATCGACGCGTACGAGCGCACCAGCCAGGAGGCGGCGCGGGCGTTCGGCAGCGGCATCGTGTTCCTGGAGCGCCTTGTCACCGGCGCCCGGCACGTCGAGGTCCAGGTGATCGCCGACGGGCAGGGCACAGCGTGGGCGCTCGGCGTACGCGACTGCTCGGTGCAGCGCCGCAACCAGAAGGTCATCGAGGAGTCGGCGTCGCCGGTGCTCAGCCCCGAGCAGGCGGCCGAGCTGAAGACGTCGGCGGAGCGGCTCGCCATCGCCGTCGGCTACCGCGGCGCGGCGACAGTCGAGTTCCTCTACCACCCCGGCGACCGGCTGTTCGCGTTCCTGGAGGTCAACACCCGCCTCCAGGTCGAGCACCCGATCACCGAGCTGACCACCGGATTCGACCTGGTCAAGGCCCAGCTGCACGTCGCGGCGGGCGGCCGGCTCGACGGTGAGCCCCCGGTCGAGCGCGGGCACGCCATCGAGGCCCGGCTCAACGCCGAGGACCCCGACCGGGACTTCGCGCCGTCGCCGGGCCGCATCGCGCGGCTGGACCTGCCCAGCGGCCCCGGCATCCGGGTGGACACCGGCGTCAGCGAGGGCGACACCATCCCCGCCGACTTCGACTCGATGATCGCGAAGATCATCGCGTACGGGCGCAACCGCGACGAGGCGCTTGGCAAACTGCGCCGGGCGATGGCGAACACCACGGTGATCATCGAGGGTGGCGCGACGAACAAGAGCTTCGTGCTCGATCTGCTCGACCAGCCCGAGGTGCTCGACGCCAGCGCGGACACCGGCTGGATCGACAGGGTCCGGGGCGAGGGCCGGCTCGTCACGCACCGGCACTCCGCTGTTGCGCTTGCCGCGGCCGCCATCGAGTCGTACGAGGAGGAGGAGCGGGCCGAGCGGCAGCGACTGCTGTCGACGGCCTCCGGCGGGCGCCCGCAGGTGCAGCACGCCAGCGGCCGTCCGCTGGACCTCAAGCTGCGCGGCGTCACCTACCGCCTGCGGGTGGCACGCATCGGCGCGCACCGGTTCCGCGTCGGCATCGAGGCGGGCGGCACCGTACGCACCGCCGACGTCGTCCTGGACCGCTTCGACAGGCACACCGGCCAGATCGTCGTCAACGGCATCCGGTACCGCCTGCTCACCGGCACCCACGGCCCGACCCATCTCGTCGAGGTCGACGGCGTCACCCACCGGGTCAGCCGCGACGAGGGCGGCGTCGTCCGCTCCCCCATGCCGGCTCTGGTCGTGGCCACACCGCTGGAGGTCGGCGCCGAGGTCGAGGCCGGCGCGCCGGTGCTGGTGCTGGAAGCCATGAAGATGGAGACGGTGCTGCGCGCGCCGTTCCGGGCGCGACTCAAGGAGTGCGCCGTCTCCGTCGGCAGCCAGGTGGAGGCCGGAGCGCCGCTGCTGCGGCTGGAACCCCTCGGCGACGAGTCCGCGACGACTGTGGACGGCCCGAGCGCCGCCGCCGTCGAGCTGGACCTGCCCGCCGCCGACGACGACGTGTCGGCGTACCAGCGCAGCCGGCGCGGCCAGGAGGATCTGCGCGGCCTGCTGCTCGGCTTCGACGTCGACCCGCACGACGACCGTCGCGTGCTCGACGACTACCTCGCGGTACGGCGGACGGCCGCCGAGGAGGGCCACCCGCCGCTCGCCGCCGAACTGGACCTCATCGAGGTCTTCGCCGACCTGACCGAGTTGAGCCGCAACCGGCCCACCGGCGAGGACGGCGGCGCCCACGTCCGTAGTGCGCGCGAGTACTTCCACACGTACCTGCAGAGCCTGGACGTGGAGCGGGCCGGGCTGCCGGACGGCTTCCAGGCCAAGCTCGCCAAGGCGCTCGGTCACTACGGTGTCAGCGACCTGGACCGCTGCGGCGACCTCGAAGCCGCCGTCTTCCGAATCTTCCTCGCCCAGCAGCGGGCGGCGGCCGACGCCACTGTCATCGCGGCGCTGCTGCGCGCGTGGCTGCGCGAGACCCCGCCGGAAGAGGCGATGCGCGAGCCGGCCGGTCTGGCACTGGAGCGGCTGATCGCCGCCACCCAGGTCCGCTTCCCCGTCGTCGCCGACCTGGCCCGGGGCGTGGTGTTCGCCTGGTTCGCCCAGCCGCTGCTGCGCCGCAACCGCGCGCGCGTCTACGCCCAGGTCCGTGGGCACCTGCGGCACCTGGACGCGCACCCGGACGCGCCCGACCGCACCGAGCGCATCGCGGAGATGGTCCGCAGCACCGAGCCGCTGGTCCGGCTGCTCGGTCAGCGCCTCGTGCGCGACCACCTCGACAACACGGTAATGCTGGAGGTCCTGACCCGGCGGTACTACGGCAACCGGGCGCTCACCAGCGTGCGTACCCGCGATGTCGAGGGCTGCTCGTTCGTGGTCGCCGAGCGCGCGGATTCGAGCGTGGTCTCCGCAGCGGTGCGCTTCGACACGCTCGGTGTCGCGCTGCGCGGGCTTGCTGAGCTGGCCGGCGGCGAGGACGCCGTCGACGCCGACATCTACCTCGGCTGGGAGAACCAGCCGGAGGACTTCGACGCGATGGCCGCAGCGCTGCTGGAGGTCGTCACCGCGCACCCGCTGCCGGCGCAGGTGCGCCGCCTCACCACCACAGTCGCCGGTCGTGGCGGCGCGGTGATGCACCACCACTTCACGTTCCGCCCGTCGGACGGTCAGATGGCCGAGGACCGGCTGATCCGGGGTCTGCACCCGTACATCGCGCAGCGGATGCAGCTGGAGCGGCTGCACAAGTTCGACCTGACCCGGCTGCCGTCGGCGGACGAGGAGGTCTACCTCTTCCAGTGCGTGGCCAGGGAGAACCCCGCCGACGATCGTCTCGTCGCGTTCGCGCAGGTGCGTGACCTGACCGAGCTGCGCGAGCAGGACGGCCGGCTGGTGGCGCTGCCCACCGCCGAGGACGCCATCGCCGCCTGCCTCGACTCGATCCGCCGCGCCCAGACGCTGCGGCCGTCGAAGACGCGCTTCACCACGAACCGCATCGTGGTGTACGTCTGGCCGCCGAGCGAGCTGACCCGCCAGGAGATGGAGATGATCGCCGGGCGCGTACGTCCGACGACCGTGGGCGCCGGGCTTGAGGAGATCCTCTTCATCGCCCGCCAGCGTGACCGTCGTACCGGCGAACTGACCAAGATCGCTGTCCGGATCACGTTCGACGCGGCGGGTGGTGCCGAGCTGACAGTCGGCGAGCCACCGGTCGAGCCCGTCGAGCCGCTGGACGAGTACCGGCTGAAGGTGCTGCGCGCCAGCAGCCGCAACACCGTGTACCCGTACGAGCTGACCGGCCGCCTCGGTGACTTCGTCGAGTACGACATCGACGACGACCACGTGCTGGTGCCGGTGGACCGGCCGAAGGGGCGCAACCGCGCCGCGATCGTCGCCGGTGTCGTCACCACGCCGGCGCCGCTGCACCCGCAGGGCGTCACCCGGGTCGTGCTGCTGGGTGACCCGACGAAGTCGCTGGGCGCCCTGTCCGAGCCGGAGTGCCGGCGCGTGATCGCCGCACTGGACCTCGCCGAGAGCATGCGGGTGCCGCTGGAGTGGTGGGCGCTGTCCGCCGGCGCCCGGATCTCGATGACCTCGGGCACCGAGAACATGGACTGGGTGGCGGCGGCGCTCAAGCGCATCGTCGAGTTCACCCAGGCCGGCGGTGAGATCAACATCGTGGTGGCGGGCATCAACGTCGGCGCGCAGCCGTACTGGAACGCCGAGGCCACGATGCTCATGCACACGAAGGGCGTCCTGGTGATGACACCGGACTCGGCGATGGTGCTCACCGGCAAGCAGTCGCTGGACTTCTCCGGTGGCGTGTCCGCCGAGGACAACTTCGGCATCGGCGGCTACGACCGGGTGATGGGCCCGAACGGGCAGGCGCAGTACTGGGCACCGAACCTGACCGCCGCGCGGGACGTACTGATGGCCCACTACGACCACACGTACGTCGTGCCCGGCGAGGCGGCACCTCGGCGGGCGGCGACCACGGACCCGGTGGACCGTGACGTCTCCGACTTCCCGCACGACGTGGCGAGCAGCCCGTTCCGTACCGTCGGCGAGATCTTCTCGGTCGAGTCCAACCCGGACCGCAAGAAGCCGTTCGACATCCGGACGGTGATGCGGGCGCTCTCCGACCAGGACCACCCGGTGCTGGAGCGATGGGCGGGCATGGCCGACGCGGACACCGCAGTGGTGCAGGACGTCCACCTCGGCGGGATCCCGGTGTGCCTGCTCGGCATCGAGTCCCGGTCGGTGCCGCGGCGTGGCTTCCCGCCCACCGACGGCCCGGACACCTACACGGCGGGCACGCTGTTCCCGCGCTCGTCCAAGAAGGCCGCGCGGGCCATCAACGCGGCGAGCGGCAACCGGCCCCTTGTCGTGCTGGCCAACCTGTCCGGCTTCGACGGCTCACCGGAGTCGATGCGCAAGCTGCAGTTGGAGTACGGCGCCGAGATCGGCCGGGCGATCGTCAACTTCGACGGCCCGATCGTCTTCTGCGTCATCTCGCGCTATCACGGTGGCGCGTTCGTGGTGTTCTCGAAGGCACTGAACCCGCGCATGACGGTGCTGGCGCTGGAGGGGTCGTTCGCCTCGGTGCTCGGCGGCGCTCCGGCAGCGGCGGTGGTGTTCTCCGCGGACGTCAACGCCCGTACCGCCGCCGACGATCGGGTCCGCGACCTGCAGGCGCGCGTCGCCGCCGCGTCCGGCACCGACCGCGCCGCGCTGACCGCCGAGTTGGACGAGCTGCGGTCCTCGGTGCGGGCGGAGAAGCTCGGCGAGGTGGCCACGGAGTTCGACAGGGTGCACAACATCCAACGCGCTGTCGAGGTGGGCTCGGTGGACGCCGTCATCCGCGCCGCCGAACTGCGCCCGCGCATCATCGAGGCCATCGAGGACCACCTGCGGTAGCACGCGCGTTTGCCCACGGTGCCACTGTCGATCGTCGACAGTGGCACCGTCGCTGTGTGAGGGCCGTCCGGACGTCCGAAAGTTTCAACCATCCGATGTTCGTGGCCGCGCAGCTCACTCGGCCGATTTCCGGAAGTTTTCACAGTTGACGAGGTCCATCGACGGGCTTAACGTTTCGAGCAAGTTTCCGGTTCCTCCGTGGAACCATCGGCGCCACCCCCTGACCTGTCCACACCCCGGCACCCGGCGCCGACTTCCGTTTCCGTCACACCGAATCCGGGGCCGCACCCTCCCTTCAAAGATCGACATCTGTCGATCAATATCGAGAGGAAGGCAGATGAAGCCAAGACGGTGGATCAGCGTCGGCGCCGTCGCCGTCGCGACCGCTGCGGCGCTGAACGCGGTGCCCGCCACCGCGAGCCGACCGTACGACCCGACAGCGCAGACCCTCGGCGCTCTCGGCCAGCGCCACGGCCTGCACATCGGCACGGCTGTCAACGCGACTGCCCTCAACGACGCCAGCGACCCGCAGTACCGCCGGTTGGCGGCCACCGAGTTCTCCTCGGTCACCGCCGAGAACGCCATGAAGTGGGAGAGCCTGGAGCCCACCCGGGGCACCTACGACTGGGCCGCCGCCGACCAGCTCATCGAGTTCGCCAAGCGCAACAGGCAGAGCGTCCGGGGCCACGTACTGGTCTGGCACAACCAGGTGCCGGCCTGGCTGACCAGCGGCGTCGCCGACGGCAGCATCAGCAAGCAGGAGCTGCGCGACCTGCTGCGCAAGCACATCACCACCGTCGTGAGCCGCTACAAGGGCAAGATCTGGCAGTGGGACGTCGTCAACGAGGCAGTCAGCGACCCGTGGGACACCCCGTCGACCCTGCACTACAAGGGCTTCTGGGCACAGAACCTCGGCCCCGACTACATCGCCGACGCGTTCCGCTGGGCACGCGCCGCCGACCCCAAGGCGCTGCTGTTCTACAACGACTACAACATCGAGGCGTTCGGCTCCGGCAACCCCGCCGACGACAAGACGCAGTTCGTCTACGACATGGCCAAGGGGCTGCGCGCCAAGGGCGTCCCGATCGACGGCGTCGGCGCACAGGGCCACCTGGGCACCCAGTACGGCAACTTCGACACCCTCCAGGTGACTGCCGCGCTGAAGCGGTTCGCCGGACTCGGTCTGGCCACCGCCTTCACCGAGGTCGACGTACGCAGCGAGATGACCGAGGCAGTGCGGGCCGGCAACTCCGCCGAGATCAACCCCCGGTTGCAGGCGTCGGCTGCCAACTTCAGCGTGCTGATGAAGGCGTGCCTCGCCGTCCGCACCTGCCTGTCGTACACGGTGTGGGGTTTCAGCGACAAGTACTCCTGGGTGCCGGAGTGGTTCAGTGACCCGCCGGAGGGCATGGCCACCATCTACGACGAGAACTACCAACCCAAGCGGGCGTACCAGGAGATCAAGTCCGACCTGATCTTCGCCGGACCGCCGTACGTGCTGCCTCGCATCGCGCCGAAGCCGCGCCGCTGAGCTGGCGCGGGCCGGGTGTGGGGCTGACCTCCCGCACCCGGCCCGCGTCGCGCGACCGGTCAGTCGGTCGGCAGGAGGGGACGCATGAACGTCCGCTCGTAGCGCACCACACAGCCCGACTCGTCGCGGATGCGGTCCGCCGCCACGAAGTCCGGGTCCGGCGGTCGGCCCACAGTAGGATCAACGGCACGTCGCCTCCCCCATCCGGAGTCCGCATGCCCGAGCAGCCGGGCGCCTCCGGCACCCGATCCTGGTGGCACCCGCGCGGCCTCAGTCGACTCCGCGGTCGCGGCAGCCCCGGTCGCTCGTACCGACAGCTCCGCCGGGCCCTTGCCGTCGGCTGCCTGATCGCCGCCGCCGCGGTGCCGGCCGGCTCGTCGGTGGCCCGGCCTCCGGTCGCCGCCGACCTCCCCGCGCCCACCATCCTGCAAATGCTCCAGATGAACCTGTGCAACAGCGGTCGTGCCGGCTGCTACACCGGCCGATCGGTGACCAGGGCCGCCGAGGTGATCACGGCCGAGCGGCCCGACCTGGTCACCCTCAACGAGATCTGCCGGGACGACGTGGCAGCCCTGCACCGCGTCCTCGCCGACGCGCACACCGGCGCTACGGTCGTGTCCGCCTTCCAGGCGGCCGGCGACCGTCCCAGCGGCGCCGACACCTGGTGCCGCAACGGCCAGTCGTACGGGATCGGGTTGCTGGCCCGCCTCCCGACGCCGGACAGGGGCCACACCGTGCACAGTGGCATACACCCGATACAGGACGTCGCCGACCCCGAGGAACGGGCCTGGCTCTGCGTCGACGTCACCGGAGCGCTGCTCGCCTGCACCACCCACCTGGCGGCCACCAGTCGCACCGTCGCGCTCGCCCAGTGCGGCCACCTGTTCGACGAGGTCATGCCAACCCTGCGGGGCGGTGCCGGCCACACGCCCACCATGCTGGCCGGCGACCTCAACCTCCGCGCGGGCGGCGACCCGGATGTGCGGGCCTGCACACCGCCGGGCTATCTGCGGGTCGACGACGGCGCACTGCAACACGTCCTGGCCAGCGGCGACATCATCCCGGCCCGCACCAGGTCGGTGGGCATGGAGGGCGCTACCGACCACCCCGCGCTGCTGACCACCCTCACCATCGACGGCAGGCGTACCGACAGCTGACCGGCCCGCGAGTCAGGGCAGCAGGAGGACGTGCAACAGGCGTGGGCCGTGCACCCCCTCCACCCGGATCAGCTCGATGTCGCTCGTGGCCGAGGGGCCGCTGATCCAGGTCAGTGGGCGATGTGGCGTCAGTCGGGCGAGCGCCTCGGGCACTGTGGCCACCACCTGGTCGGCGCGGACCACGCAGATGTGCCGGTCCGGCAGGAGGCTGAGCACCCGACGCCCCTGGTCGGGAGAGCCGTCCAGGACGACGGTGCCGGTCTGGGCGATGGCGACCGCGGCGGCGGTGACGACCGCGTCCGCGGCGCCGATCCGCGCCTTGTCCAGGCCGTCGTCGGGCAGGGCTGTCACCGTCGGCGGCAGCCACGCAGGCGGCAGACCCGGAGGTACGACGACAGTGCCGCCCGGCGGCAGGATGCCGGCGATCGTGTCGGCCACGGCGGCTTCGGCGACCCGGTGCACGTGTGCCCGGTAGTCGGTCAGCCGCTGCACCAGTTGGTCGAGGTCGAGGGTGCCGGTGTGCCGGTAGTCGCGGGGCACCTCCACCGGCTCCGTGCCGCCGGCGAGCGCGGCCCGCAGCCGGCCGAGAACGACGTCGCGCGAGCTCACCGGTCGGCCCACCAGTCACGGAACGTCTGCGCCGGTGGTTCCGGCAGGTCTCGGCTGCCGGTCCAGCCGTTCAGCGGCGGCGGCAGACCCCTCCCGCGCCGGCCGGCGAACCGGCTCAGGCGGGCGGCGCGCTGCCCGGCCGCGTACAGCCGGGGATGGTCCATGGCGTACGCGGCGGCGGCCATCGCTATCGACTCTGCTGTGGGTCGGCGATGCGACTCGACGGCCTCGGCCCGCAGGTGCACCAGCAGCTCCGGAATGTTGATCTTCACGGGGCAGGCGTCGTAGCACGCGCCGCACAGCGTCGAGGCGTACGGCAGTGAGGCGTTGTCCTCGATGCCGGTGAGCTGAGGTGACAGCACCGCCCCGATCGGCCCCGGATACACCGAGCCGTACGTGTGCCCGCCGACGCGCTCGTACACCGGGCACACGTTGAGGCAGGCCGAGCAGCGGATGCACCGCAGCGCCTGCCGTCCGACCTCGTCGGCGAGCACCGCGCTGCGCCCGTTGTCAAGCAGCACGAGGTGGAACGCCTGCGGCCCGTCCCCGGGGGTGACACCTGTCCACATCGACGTGTACGGGTTCATCCGCTCCCCCGTCGACGCCCTCGGCAGCAGTTGGAGGAACACCTCGAGGTCCCGCCAGGTCGGCACCACCTTCTCGACACCCAGCACGGTGATGAGCGTCTGCGGCAGGGTGAGGCACATCCGGCCGTTGCCCTCGGATTCGACAACGGCAAGCGTGCCGGTCTCGGCGACGGCGAAGTTTCCGCCGGACACCGCCACAGGCGTACTCAGGAAGGTCTGCCGCAGGAACCGGCGCGCGGCGGCGGCGAGGGCCGTGGGGTCGTCGGTAAGCGTCGGGTCGACGCCGGGCATCTCGCGGAGGAAGATCTCGCGGATCTCCGCCCGGTTGCGGTGGATCGCGGGGACCAGGATGTGGCTGGGCCGGTCACCACCGAGCTGCACGATGAGTTCGGCGAGGTCGGTCTCGACAGGCGTGATACCGGCGGCAACGAGCGCCTCGTTGAGGCCGATCTCCTGGGTCGCCATGGACTTGACCTTGATGACCCGGTCCACGCCGGTCGCCCGGACGAGGTCGGTGACGATCCGGTTGGCCTCCACCGCGTCCGCCGCCCAGTGCACGACGCCGCCGGCCTCGGTGACCCGCGCTTCGAGCTGCTCCAGCAGTTCGGGCAGGCGGGCCAGGGTGTCGGCCTTGATCGCCGCACCTGCCGCCCGTAGCTGCTCCCAGTCGGGCAGCTCGGCGATGACGCCGCCGGACTTCGCGCGGATCGTCGTCGTCGCGTGCCGCAGGTTGCGCCGCAACTGCGGGTCGGCCAGGCCGCGCCGCGCGGCGGCCGGAAACGACTCCGCGCCGCGTAGGTGGCCCACCCCGGGCGGCGCGGTCGTCGGCATGCCGAGGAACGTCCGGCGCGTCATGGCCGCGCCGCCGGCCTGTTGGCGGCAGGGCTTGTCGCTGCCTGCTCGGTCGAGGCCCGGATCTCGGCCCGGCTTGTCGCGGCCTGCTCCGTCGAGGCGAGGATCTCGGCGAGGTGCACGACACCGACCCCGGTCCGCAGCCGTGACAGGCCTCCGCCGATGTGCATGAGGCAGGAAGCGTCGCTGGCGGCGCACACGTCGGCGCCGGTGGCGAGCACATGACGCATCTTGTCCGCGAGCATCGCCGTGGAGGTCTCGGCGTTCTTCACCGCGAAGGTGCCGCCGAACCCGCAGCACTGGTCGGCGGCCGGCAACTCGACGAGGGTGAGGCCGCGCACCTCGCTCAACAGTCGTCGCGGCCGGTCCCCCACGCGCAGCATCCGTGACGAGTGGCAGGTCGGGTGGTAGGTGACCCGGTGCGGGTAGTACGCACCCACGTCGGTGACCCCGAGCACGTCGACAAGCAACTCCGACAGCTCGTACGTCCGCCGGGCCACCGACTCGGCCCGCCCGGCGAGCCGTTCGTCGCCCGCCCGCCGGGCCACCATGGCGTGCTGGTGCCGCACCGACCCGACGCAGGAGCCCGACGGCGCGACGATCACGTCGTACGTGTCGAAGACGTCCACGTGCCGGCGTACCAAGGGCACCGCGTCGCGCTGGTAGCCGGTGTTGACGTGCATCTGACCGCAGCAGGTTTGGTCCTGCGGAAAGGCGACCTCGTGGCCGAGCCGCTCCAACAGCCGCACGGTGGCGATGGCCGCCTGCGGGAACATGGTGTCGGCCAGGCAGGTCACGAACAGCGCGATCCGCACGGGCCACCTCCACCTGTCGGCCCATTCTGCGCCACCGGCACCGGCGGCAGGGGACGGGGTGTGGCAGTCATGGCCGTACGCGCAGGTGGGTGACGCCGCCGTCGACATCCAGCACGGTGCCGGTGGTGGAGCCCGAGCGCGGCGACGCCAGGTAGAGGATCGCGTTCGCGACCTCCTCGGGTGTCACCAGTCGGCCGATGGGCTGGCGTGCCTGCAACGCCACCCGCTCGGCGGCCGGATCGTCGGCCTGCGCCAGTAGGCGACCGACCCACGGTGTGTCGGCGGTGCCGGGGCACACGCAGTTGACCCGGATGCCCTCGCGGACGTGGTCGGTGGCCATGGCGAGGGTCAACGACAGCACGGCGCCCTTGCTTGCCGAGTAGAGCGCCCGGTTGGGCAGGCCGTTGAGCGCGGCGATGGACGAGGTGTTGACGACCGACGCGTGCTCCGAGCGGCGCAGCCACGGCAGGGCGGCGCTGACCACCCGGGCCATGCCGACCACGTTGACATCGAGGACCAGGTGCCACTCGTCGTCGGTGTTGTCGGCCACCGTGCCGGTAGCGCCGACGCCTGCGTTGTTGACGACCACGTCGATGCCACCGAGGTCGGCGGCGACCGCACCGACCGCCTCCTGCACCGACGCACGGTCGGTCACGTCTGCGGTGTAGCCGGCGATGCCCTCGTCCAGGTCGCTCGGGTCGAGGTCAAGGACCGCCACCCGGGCACCCCGGGCGAGCAGTTCCAGGGCGGTGGCGCGACCGATGCCGGACGCGCCACCGGTGACGATCGCTGTCAACCCGGCGAACTCCCCGGTCATGCCGCCACCATCGTCTGGCGGGCACGGCCCAAGCCGGCGATCTCCATCTCCACCACGTCACCGGGCCGCAGGTAGGGGTGGTCCGGAAGGCCGAGCGCCACGCCGGCCGGAGTGCCCGTGTTGATGACATCGCCGGGGTACAGGACCATGAACTGGCTGAGGTACCAGACGACGTGCGCCACCGGGAAGATCATGTCGCGGGTGGACCCGTCCTGGCGCAGAACCCCGTTGACCCACAACCGCAGCGCGAGCGACTGCGGGTCGTCGACCTCGTCGACCGGGACGAGACTCGGCCCCAGCGGGTTGAACGTCTCGCAGCTCTTGCCCTTGTCCCACTGGCCTCCCCTGTCGAGCTGGAACTCGCGCTCGGAGACGTCGTGCGACACCGCGTACCCGGCGATGTGCCGCATTGCCTGTTCCGGCGAGTCGGCGTACCGGATTGTGGTGCCGACGACCACAGCGAGTTCGACCTCCCAGTCGGTCCGGGTGGAGCCGCGCGGGATGTGCACGTCGTCGAACGGCCCGACGATTGTCATCGGGTCCTTCATGAACACCACAGGCTCGGCGGGCAGTGCCGCACCTGTCTCGGCGGCGTGGTCGCGGTAGTTGAGCCCGATGCAGACGATCTTGTTGGGGCGTGCGAGGGGCGCGCCCACCCGCAGTGCGGCGGCGTCGGGCAGCTCGGCCAGCTCTGCGCGCCCGAGCGCGGCACGGGTACGCGCGATCCCCTCCGACGCCCAGAACGCCCCATCCAGATCGGCGGTGAGCGGCCGCAGGTCGTAGGTCGTGCCGTCGTGCTGGACCACCGGGATCTCCCGGCCGGGCGGGCCGAGCCGCTGGAAGTTCATCGTCATCTCCTCTGTGAACGTTCGCGGTCATTCAACACCTGTCGCCCGGGCGCCGCGTACCGATCATGGGTGTCATATATCGATGCTCTTGCATGTCTTGCATCTGCTCGTGTAGGAAGGCTGCAGCACCACCAGGTGCTGTTTCTGGGGAGGAGCAACGATGAAACACGCTCTACGCCGCCTGCGAGCGGTCGCCGTCACAGTCGGCGCCTGCGCGCTCGGGTTCACCCTGCTGCCGCTACCCGCCGCCGCAGAGACGCCCGTCCGACCTCTCGCGCCACAATCCGAACGGGCACCCGAGTCGAGCCAGTTCTCGACCGAGGGCGTCACCACGGTCGGCGAACTCCGCGTCGTCGACGGCACCCTCTCCGACAGGCGCGACCAGCGGACCCAGATCATCCGGCACACCGGCGCGACGTACATCAAGGTGCACTTCAGCGCGCTGCGCATGGGCCCCAGCGACTACGTCACCGTGTCCAGCCCGGACGGCCGGGAGAGCTACCGGTACGACAGCCACCTCAGCACGTCGAGCGGATCGCCCTACACGACCGACGGCCAGCCGGGATTCTGGGCGATGTCGGTGGACGGCGACACGGCGGTGGTGACGCTGCACAGCAGCGGCCCTTCGCGCGGCACCACGGCCACCATCGACCGGTTCTGGCGCGGCTACGACCCCACGGAGATCACCCAGCACAACTTCTCCACGCTGTCCGTGTGCAGCACCGACGCCCGACGCGACGCGGTCTGCTACCAGAGCAGCCACCCCACCGAGTTCACCCGGGGCCGGGCCGTGGCACGCCTGCTGATCAGCGGCGGCGGGATGTGCACCACCTGGCGCGTCGGCAACACCAACCGGATGCTGACGAACAAGCACTGCTTCTCCACCCAGGCCGCCGTCAGCGGCAGCGAGATGCAGTTCAACTACCAGTGCGCCACCTGCGGCGGCGCGAACCCGGGCGCCGGCACGAAGGTCAGCGGCGCCACCCTCTACAAGGTGAGCAGCGGCGGCTCCAGCCAGTTGGACTACGCCCTGTTCTCGGTGAACAACTTCGCCAGCATCCAGACCTTCGGCACCCTGTACCTGGCCACGAGCGCCACCACCACCGGCACCCGGATCTACATTCCCGGCCACGGCGACGGCAGCCCCAAGCGACTGTCGATCTACGAGGACACCCAGGGCGGCGCGACGTGCACTGTCAAGAACGCCAACTACAACACGTACAACATCAGCTACAGCTGTGACACGTCCGGCGGCAACTCTGGCTCGCCGGTGCTCAACGCCAGCCACCGGGTGATCGCCCTGCACCACCTCGGCGGCTGCCCGTCCAACCAGGGCGCGAAGGCGCACCTCATCTACAACGAGATCGCCAGCCTGATCGACAACAACGGCTGACCACGACGGGCCGTCGGGGCTGTGCCCCGGCGGCCCCGCCGTGGCCGGGGAGGCGCTCTTCGCGGCGTCCCGTTCCTCAGCATCGAGGAGCGGGTCCGCCAGTCGACGTCAGCGGGGCGGGTTGTCCCGGCGTGACGGGAACGGGGTGCCCGGCTGGCCGAGGGTGGAGCGGGCGCGCAGCCCGACCGGGTCCGGCGCTGCCGCCGGCGCCGCCGGCTGCTCCGGAATCCGGCGTGCGTTCAGGTACGCGGCGCCGGCCAGGTCGTCGTCGGTGGGCGCGGCGAGCAGGGCGTACAGCAGCCCGACCACTCCGAAGATCACCGCCAGGACGATCGGCACCAGCAACGCGCTCACTCCGGCGCCGGCCACGCCGCCCTGCCGCTCGTGCAGGTGCACCGAGAGGGCAGTCATGCCGGTGAAGTGCATCCCGTTCACAGCGATGCCCATGACCAGGGCGGAGGCGAAGATGACAAGGCCACGGCGGACGGTCATGGCCAGCCACAGCGCGACGGTGGACGCGACGACAGCGATGACCACCGAGAGCACGACCCGGAGGGTGTCGTAGCGGAGGCTGCCGTTGAGGTGCATCGCCGCCATGCCCGTGTAGTGCATGGCAGCGACGCCGGCGCCGGTGAAGACACCTCCGGCGATCAGCCGCACCGGGTTCAGCCGGCCGGTGCCCACGATGGCCAGGCCGATGCCGACCGCCACCACGGCGATCACGGTGCTGGCCGCGGTGAGCGGCACGTCGTACCGGATGCGGGTGCCGTCGACGGCGAAGCCGAGCATGGCCATGAAGTGCATCGCCCAGATGGCGGTGCCACCGATGGCCCAGGCCGAGAGGAGACCCCACCAGGCGCGCTGCCCGGCGGTACGGGCCGTTCTGATGCGGCCGGCGCACACGAGCCCGAGGATCGAACCGAGGACGGACAGCGCGTAACTCAGCGCAGGTGTGATCCACCCGTACTCAAAATGATTGATCTCCGCCATGGCGGTCTGCTCCCCACTGGTCACCAGCGCGCGTGCACGGCGCTCGGGCAATGATCAGGGGTGCTCCGGGCCGATGCAACAGGGACCCCGGGGCTATCCGGGGCGTACTGTCACGGTGACCGTCCGCTGTGTCGCCTCGTCAGCGACCGTGACCGAAAGTGATCATTACGCTGAGGTGTGGTACGCCAGTACGCCTCGGTTGATGGCCGCTATTGCCTGCCGGGCGGTGGAACGCAGCTCCGGCGCCGCGCCACCAGAGTCAGCAAGTTGACCAAGTAGGTCGACGACCTGCCGCGCCCACCGGACGAAGTCACCGGCCGGCATCTCACCGTCGATCTCGTGGCCGCTGCCGAGCACCTTCGCCAACGCCTCGCCCCGCGCCCACCGGTACACCGGCCAGGCGAAGCCCAGATCCGGCTCCCTGGTGGCGGTCAACCCGCGCGCCGCCTCGTCGGCCTCGATCTCCCCCCACAGCTTCAGCGTCTCGTCCACGGCGTCGGCCACCGGCCCGCGCGGCAGCGACGCCCGTTCGTCGACGTCGCGGCGCGCCTCGAAGACCACCACCGACACCGCGGCGGCCAGTTCGGCCGGCGACAACCCGTTCCACACGCCCCGCCGCAGGCACTCGGCCACCAGCAGGTCCGCCTCGGTCCAGATCCGGCCGAGCATCCTGCCCGCGTCGGTGACAGCGCCGTCGCGGGCGAGGTAACCGCGCTCGGTCAACAGCGCCACGATCCGGTCGAAGGTCCGCGCGAGCGACCCGGTACGCCCGGACACCCGCTCGCGCAGCTCCTCGGTGTCCCGTTCCAGACGGCGACGGCGCTCCGCCCAGCGGGCGTGCTCCTCCCGCTCCGGGCAGGCGTGGCAGGGGTGCCGGCGCAGCTCGGTCCGCAGTTGGGCGACCTGGTGGTCCTCGCCCGGCGTCTGCCGGGACCGGCCACCACGCCGACCGCCGTGCCGGTCCAGGCCGGTGCCACTGACCTCGGCGGCGAGATCACGCCGGGCCGCCGGCGAGCGGTGGTTGAAATGCTTGGGCACCCGGATCCGGGCCAGCACCTCGGCCGGGGTGGTGAAGTCGCCAGGGCTGACCCGCCCCGCCCAGCGGTCCTGGGTGAGCACCAGCGGACGCGGTTCGCCGAACCCGCCGGTCGCCGGGTCCAGCACCACGGCCAGGCCGGCCCGCCGGCCCGACGGCACCCGGATCACGTCGCCGATCCGCAGCCGCTCCAGCGACGCCACCGCCGCGGCCTTCCGCTGCGTCTGCCCCTGCCGGGCGATGGCCTTCTCCCGGTCGGCGATCGCCACGCGCAGCGCGAAGTACTCGTCGAAGTCGCCGTGATGGCAGGCGGCCTCCGCGCCGTACGCCTCGATGGTCTCGGTGTTGCGCTGCACCTGCCGGGCCAGGCCGACCACCGACCGGTCGGCCTGGAACTGGGCGAACGACGACTCCAGCAGGGCGCGGGCCGGCTCCGCGCCGACAGTGCCGACCAGGTTCACCGCCATGTTGTACGAGGGCCGGAAGCTCGACCGCAGCGGATAGGTGCGGGTGGACGCGAGCCCGGCGACATGCCGCGGGTCGGTCTCCGGGGACCACACCACCACGGCGTGCCCCTCCACGTCGATGCCCCGTCTGCCGGCCCGCCCGGTGAGCTGCGTGTACTCCCCCGGGGTCAGGTCGACGTGCGCCTCACCGTTGTACTTGACGAGCCGCTCCAGGACGACGCAGCGGGCCGGCATGTTGATGCCCAGGGCGAGGGTCTCGGTGGCGAAGACCGCCTTGACCAGGCCCCTGACGAACAACTCCTCGACGATCTCCTTGAACACCGGCAGCATGCCGGCGTGGTGGGCCGCGAGGCCGCGCTCCAGGCCGTCGAGCCACTCCCAGTAGCCAAGCACCGTCAGGTCCTCGCCGGGAATGGCGGTGACGCGGGACTCGACCACCCGGCGGATCTCGGCCCGCTCGTCGGGCGAGGTGAGCCGCAGCCCGGCGGCGAGGCACTGCTGCACCGCGGCGGCGCACCCGGCGCGGCTGAAGATGAACAGGATCGCCGGCAGCAGGCCCTCACGGTCCAGCCTGTCGACGATGTCCGGGCGCATCGGGCCGCGCCACCGTGGCCCACGCCGACCGGCGCCCGGCCCGGCGCTGCGCCCCTCCCCCAACTCCAGGCGGCGCATCTGGTCGCGGGTGTAGCGCAGCAGCTCCGGGTGCACGTCGTGCTTGCGGGCGGCGTCGGCGTCGTGGAACAGGTCGAACATCCGCTTGCCGACAAGCATGTGCTGCCACAGCGGCACCGGCCGGTGCTCGCTTACCACCACCGCCGTCTCGCCGCGCACGGTGACCAGCCAGTCGGCGAACTCCTCGGCGTTGGACACCGTCGCCGACAGCGAGACCAGTGTCACCGAGGCGGGCAGGTGGATGATCACCTCTTCCCACACGCCACCGCGGAACCGGTCGGCGAGGTAGTGCACCTCGTCCATCACCACGTAGGCGAGTCCTTGAAGGGTGCTGGAGCCCGCGTAGAGCATGTTGCGCAGCACCTCGGTGGTCATCACCACCACCGGAGCGTCACCGTTGATGGCGTTGTCGCCGGTGAGCAGGCCAACCTGCTCGGCGCCGTAGCGGGCGACCAGGTCGTGGTACTTCTGGTTGGACAGCGCCTTGATGGGCGTCGTGTAGAAGCACTTGCGCCGCGCCGGTGGCGTCGTCGCGCCGTCGGCCGGCGCCGGGTCGTCGGGCCGCCCCCGCAACGCCAGGTGTACGGCGAACTCGCCGACCACCGTCTTGCCGGCGCCGGTGGGGGCGCACACCAGCACCCCGCTGCCCCGTTCGAGGGACTGACACGCCTCCCGCTGGAAGTCGTCGAGGTCGAACCCCAGGTCAAGGGCGAACTCGTCCAGCGCCGGGAACTGTGAGGCCTGCGCGGCCCGGCGGCGCGCCGCTGCGTACCGCTCGGCGGGGCTCGACATGGCACCAAGATTAGTGCGTGCCGGGACACGACACCCGACAAGGCCGTCCGGAGGGGCCGTCAGCGGGGGTCGGTAGGGTGCACGGCGTGCCGGACCATGCCGAACCGCCCCAGACCAGTCCGCAGGGCAGTGTCGACGACGCCGCCGCCCCCCGGGCCTCCCGACGGCCCGTCAAGGCGGTGCTCTTCGACTTCCACGGCACCCTGGCCCAGGTGGAGGAGCCCCGGCGGTGGGTACTGGAGGCCGCCGCCGCGTGCGGGGTCACCCTGGACCCGGTCCGGGCCACGTCCCTTGCCGATCGGCTCCTGACAGCCGGGCGCGCCGGCGGCCCGCTGCCGGCCCGGGTGCCGCCCCGGCTGGCCGAGTTGTGGGCCGACCGGGATCTCTACGAGCACGCGCACCGGGCGGCGTACACGGGGCTGGCCGAGACCGTCGACGCCGGCATCGAGGGCTTCGCCGAGGCGCTCTACGAGCGGCTGCTCGTCGCCGACGGCTGGCTGCCGTACCCGGACACCACGCCCACGCTGACCGCGCTGCGCGACGCCGGTGTGAAGGTGGCGGTGGTCAGCAACATCGGCTTCGACCTGCGACCGCACTTCGACACCTGGGGCCTGACCGACCTCGTCGACGCGTTCGTGCTGTCCTACGAGGTGGGGCGCTGCAAGCCCGACCCGGCGATCTTCTGGCGGGCCTGCGGGATGCTCGGCGTCGACCCGGAGCAGACGCTGATGGTCGGCGACACCCCGGCGGACGCGGGCGCGGTGGCCGCCGGCTGCGCGGTGCTGGTGCTCCCGGCCGCCGACCCGGGCCGGGAGAACGGGCTCGGCGCGGTGCTGGACCTGGCCCTGCCGGCCTGACCCGCGCAGGGCCAGCCGCCGTGCGGTCAGCCCGGAACGCGGATCACCGGTAGCTCGCCGTCGCCGTAGCGGTCCTCGCCGGTCAGGATCGAGGCGTCGTGTTCGAGGACGGCCAGCGCGGTGGTCGCCAGGTCGGCGCGGCCCGTCAGCGTGCGCCAGTAGCTGAGTTCGTGCCAGGAGTGCCCGTCGGTGGCGAGCACCGCGCAGGCGTCCAGGGCCAGCAGCCGGTGCAGGGTCGCCCGGTCTTTCGGGTCGCTGACGACCGCCAGGGTCTCCGCGACGGTCACGGCGGTGACGCCGAACCTATTGCGGTCCTGGATGACCTCGTGCAAGGGTTCGCCGACATGCACCGACCCCGCCAGGTACGCCAGCAGCGCCGACCGGTCCAGCACGAGCCGGACCGGCCGGTCATCCTCGCGGGTCACGCGGCCGGCTGCTCGACACCGCCCGCGGCGGTGTCGAGCAGATGCTGGCGTGCCCGCTCACGGAGTGCCTTGCGTCGCTCCGGCGACCACTCGGCCTCCACGGCGGCACGCCGGGCGCGTGCCTCGGCCACGCCCTGCTCGGTGATCTCGATGCCCTGATGGGCCAGCTCCGCGTCCAGGGCGTCCAGACGCATCCGGTCCCGCACGGCCTGCGTGATGTAGGCGCTGGCGTTGGACTCCTGCTCCAGGCGCTCCGCCACGTCGGGTGGCACGGAGATCGACAGTTTCCGCATCGCGCTGGTCATACCCGCGACGGTACGCCGGTAGTACCGCGTTGGCGAACGCTTGCGGCCGTGTCGGCGCGAGCGGCGGCCTCGGGAGCCGCCCGAGAACGGCCGATGCCGATCGCCTAGCGTCGTGCCGTGACGGACACCCTGCTGCCCACCCCGCGCGCGGCCGACGCGCCGCCCGAGCGCCGTGGCGGCGTCGTCGCTGTGGGCCTGGTGCTCGGCGGGGCGCTGTCGGTGCAGTTCGGCTCGGCCCTGGCCGCGCTGATCTTCCCGCGTACCGGGGTGGCCGGAGCGGTGACCCTGCGACTGACGATCTCGGCGGTGCTGCTGCTCGTCGTGTGCCGGCCGCGCCTGCGCGGACACGACCGCTCGGCCTGGCTCGCGGTAGGCGCGTTCGGGCTGGCGCTGGCCGGCATGAACTCGCTGTTCTACCAGGCCATCGAACGCATCCCGCTCGGCCCGACGGTGACCCTGGAGGTGCTCGGCCCGCTGGCGCTGTCGGTGTTCACCGCCCGACGGCTGGCCAGCTGGTGCTGGGCAGGGCTGGCGCTGGCCGGGGTGACGCTGCTCGGGCAGAGCGGCTTCGACAGGCTCAACCCGGCGGGTGTCGCCTTCGCGTTCGGCGCGGGCGCCATGTGGGCCGCGTACATCGTGCTCAGCGCGCGGGTCGGCGGTCGGTTCCCGGGCGCGGACGGGCTGGCGCTCGCACTGGCCCTCGCCGCGCTTGTCACACTGCCCCTCGGGATCGTCGACGGCGGCGCTGTCCTGCTCGACCCGACAGTGCTGGCGCTCGGCACGGCCCTCGCGGTGCTCGCCTCCGGGCTGCCGTACACCCTTGAGCTGCTGGCGCTGCGCCGGATGCCCACCGCCACGTTCGCGGTGCTCATGAGCCTCGGCCCGGCCATCGCCACACTCGCCGGCTGGCTGGTCCTGCGCCAGCAGTTGACCCTGCTGGAGTGCGCCGCCATCCTGCTGGTCATCGTGGCGAGCATCGGCGCGGTACGGGTCAGCGCAGCAGCCGCACCGCGCCCGGCACCGCACTGATCGTCACCGGCAGGGCCAGCGACCGCTCCCCGTCGGCGTACCCGACGATGCCCTCGGCCGCCACCTCCACCGTGCGGGCACGGTAGGTGGTCACCAGCGGATGGCTGACGTGGGTGCCCTGGTAGATGCGCGGCTTCACCCGGATCAGGGTCCGGCGGTCGGCCCGGCCGGCCACCACCACGTCGAGCAGCCCGTCGGTCGGGTCGGCGTCCGGGCAGATCCGCATCCCACCGCCGTACGTCGGGCAGTTGCCCACCGCCACGAGGACCGCGTCCAGCTCGTGCGGCACCCCGTCCAAGCGCAGCGTGTACCGGCGTGGTCGCAGCCGGGCCAGCTCGACCAGGATCGCCAGGTCGTACCGACGGGGGCCGCGCGGCCACCGCATCCGGTTGGCCCGCTCGTTGACGATCGCGTCGAACCCCGCCGCGAGGACCGCCCCGTACCAGCGTTCGACGCCCTCCGCGTTGACCATCCGGGCCAGGTCGACGGCGTGGGTCCGGCCGGCGCGCAGCGCCTCGACCATCACCGCCACCGCCGCGAGGGGGTCGGCCGGGAACCCGGTGTCGACCGCGAAGTCGTTACCGGTGCCCGCCGGCACCGGCCCGAACGGCACGTCGGTGCCGGCGACCGCCTGCAACGCCTGGTGGACCGTGCCGTCCCCGCCGATCGCCACGAGCGCGCCGACGCCGTCGGCGACCGCAGCACGGCAGGCCGCCTCCGCCTCGCCCGGACCGGACGCCGACAACAGTCGTATCGGCCGGCCGGCGGCAGCCAGCCCTTCCACAAGCTGGGGCAGCAACGCGCGGTGCCGTCCCCGTCCGGCCGTCGGGTTCGTCAGCACGGCGACGGGGCCACCGGCGAGCGCGCCGGGCAGGTGATCGTCTGCGGTCACGGGCAGCACCGTACCGCCCGCACACCCGCCGGTCACCTGGCTGCCGCGGCGTCTTGATCAGCCCCGCTGCCGTTGCGACGGGCGACGGCCGGTGAGGCGCTGGCCGGCGGTGGTGTGAGCTGCTGGACACGGCGACGCCGCCCCCGGCAGGCGGGGACGGCGTCGGCGGGACCAGACGGCGCGCGGCCGTCAGGTCATGTCGTCGTAGCGACGCTCGATCGGTGCAGGCTTGGCGATCGGCTCGGGGGCACCGATCGGCGCTGTCACGTCGACCCGCTGCCCGGCCACCACCGGATCCGCCTCGTGCTCCAGCGGCGAGACCTCGTCGTCGTCCAGACCGGCGTAGACCTCCTTGCCGCGCCCACGCCGCTTGTCGTTGATGAACGCCACCCCGACCGCTGCGAAGTACAGAGCGCACAGACAGATCGCCAGCGCGGTCATCCCGAACGGGTCAGGGGTGGGCGTCACCACTGCGGAGAACGCGAAGAACACGAACACCGCCACCCGCCACCAGCTGAGTAGCCGCTTGGCGCTTGCCATGCCCACGAAGTTGAGCATCAGCACGATCAGCGGGAACTCGAACGCCACACCGAACAGCAGGATCAGGTTGGTGACGAACGATATGTACCTGGTGACTTCCAGCGTGGTCGAGATGTCATCGCCGGACACGTTCATCAGGAACTCGAGGCCCTTGGCGGTGACGAAGTACGCCAGCACCGCACCGGCGGCGAAGAGCGGCGCCGCCAGAGCCGTGAAGGCGTAGGCATAGCGCCGCTCGTGCCGGTGCAGACCGGGCGCGATGAACGCCCAGAGCTGGTAGAGCCAGATCGGCGCCGCGATGATCAGACCCACCCACAGGCCGATCTTCAGGTTGAGCAGGAACAGGTCCGCGGGGCCGAGCTGGACGAACAGGCACTTGCCGGTGCTCGGGTCGACCGAGCCGGGCAGGTCGCAGTACGGCCGCGACAGCAACAACCGGACCGGCTCGGCCAGCCAGATGCCGAACCCGAAGCCGATCAGGATCGCCAGCGAGGCACGAAACAGGCGGTTGCGCAGCTCGCGGACGTGCTCGATGAGCGTCATCGAGCCGTCGGCGGCCCGCTCGAACGTGCTGGGGCCGCGCTTACGCAGGGCGAAGGCCACGATGGTGGGGCCTCTCGGTCAGTTGTCGCGGCCGCGGTGCACCGGGTCGACGACCGGCTGCTGCTGCGGCGCCTGCTGGTACGGCGCCTGCTGCGGCTGACCGGTGTACGGCGCCTGCTGCCCGGCGTGCGGCGGCAGCGGCTGGTAGCCGGCCTGCGCGTCGGCCTTCTCGGCGAGGTCGCGGTCGTCATCCTGCAGGCTCTTGGTCTCGGCCTTGATGATCCGCAGCGAGCGGCCCAGCGAGCGGGCGGCGTCGGGGAGCCGCTTCGCGCCGAACAGCAGGATCAGCACAACCACAAGAACGGCGATGTGCCACGGCTTGAGGGCACCCATGAGAAGCTCCAGTCGCTCTGTGTCCGGGGGTGGTACGCAGCCCATCGTACGTGCGGACGAGCGGAATGCCACCTGCCGGGGCGGTGATGATCAGGCCCGGCCGGGTGAAGTCTCGACCACCCACGATCATCCGTCAACCGTCGCCCCACAGGTCACCCGGGGTGTACGCCCGCCCTGGCCGGAGGGGCCGATGACGCCCGTCGATCAGCTGCGCTTGGCCTTGATGAGGGCGAGATGATGCTGGGCGGTGTCGAGTTGCTGTTGGATTCCCTCGGCGCGCTGCTGCAACGCCTCGGCGGTCTCCCGCAGCGCCTCGGCCTCGGCGGCCCGCCGCTGCAATGCCACCGAGGCGCGACGCAGGTGGGGCAGCCGGGACAACACCGGTCGTACGGCCAGCGCGAGCACCACGAGCGGGAGCAGCACCACCGCGAGCACGATCCAGATCAGCACGACGGACAGCCTACTGGGTGCGCTCGGCCACTGCCGGACGAGCGTGCCGTATGCAGGAACGAGTGGCCGCTCCGCGCCGCGGATGCCACTCGTTCCATCGTGAGCGGGCTGCCCCGGCCACCGTCGCCGATCGTGCGTCGGCCTGACCAGAGTCGGGCCTAGGACGCCGCTGAGCCGGACGTCGCGATGTCACGGGCCGCAGCCTCGGAGCCGGCGTCCGGGGCAGCGGCGGTGTCGGGCCCGGACCCTCCAGACCCGGCGGCGGGCGCGGGTACGGCATACGCATCGAGGGCGGCGGCTGCCGTGGCCCGGACCTGCTCGGCCAGCTCGACCGGGGCGACCACCGTGGCACCCGGGCCGAGCCCCAGCACGAACCGGCGGGCCCAGCTGAGGTCGGTCACCCGCAGCGAGACGAGCCACTGGTCGCCGTCGCCGGCCTCCACCCGCTCACACGGGTAGTACTCGGTGATCCACCGCTCGCTCCGCCCGATGCGCAGGGTGATCAACGGCAGGTCTGGCGAGGGGCGGAAGACTCCCCCGGCGAGATCGTGCGGGACGGCCTGCGGCGGAACGGTGGCCGGCTCGTCCAGCTCGGTGATCGCGTCGATCCGGTCGGCGCGGAACAGCCGGACCGCCTCCGCGCGCCGGCACCACGCCTCGACGTACGCCCGGCCGCCGACCATCAGCATCCGCAGCGGGTCGATGACGCGCTCGGTGGTCTCGTCCCGGGCGGCGGTGTAGTAGACGATCCGCAGCGCCCGTCCGCCCTCCACGGCGGCGCGCAGCGCCTCGACGCGCCGCGCGTCGCCGGGCAGCCGGACCGCCACCGGGGCGCCCACCAGGTCACCAGCGGCGTCCTCGATCTTGGCGAGGGCCCGTTCGATGGCCTCCCGGTTGGCCACGCCGGGCGTCTCGGCGAGCATCCGCAGCGCCACCACGAGCGCGAGCGCCTCGTCGGGGGTGAGCCGCAGCGGCCTGTCGATCCCCGCGTCGTAGGTGATTGTCACCCGGTCACCGTCGAACGCCATGTCGATCAGGTCGCCGGGACCGTAACCGGGCAGCCCGCACACCCAGAGCAGCTCCAGGTCCTCCCGGAGCTGGCGTTCGGTGACGCCCAGGTCGCCGGCCGCCTCGGCGATCTCGATGCCGGGCCGGGCAAGCAGGTAGGGCACCAGGTTGAGCAGCCGGGCCAGCCGGTCGGCGGAGGTTCGGGAGGCCGGCCGGGTCACCGGGCACCTCCCGTGACGGCCAGCTCGTCGTGCCGCGCGGCGATCTCCTTGAGTCGCTGGATGACCGCCTCGCGGACCTCCGGCGGATCGAGCGCCCGCACGTCCGGGCCGTACCCGATGAGTTGCCCGGCCAGCCCGTCCGGGTCGGAGTACGGCAGGGTGAGCAGGTCGCCGTCCGGGCCGGCGGTCACCTCCACCGCCCAGCGGCGCAGGCCGGCGGCCCGTCCCGGCGCGGCAAGAACCGTGGCACGGCCGGTGTGCTCCACCGGGCCGGACCAGCGCGCGACGTGGCTGATCAGGTCCACCCCGGCGGGCGGCTCGTAGGCGCCGGGGGCGCCGGTCACCCGGACCGTGCCGACGACGCGGGACAGGCGGAAGCAGCGGGTGGCCTCGCGGTCCAGGTCATGGCCGACCACATACCACCGGCCACGCCAGCACACCACGCCCCAGGGCTGCAACCGTCGACGGCTGGGCGCGTCCCGGTCAGGTATGCGGTAGTCGAACCCCACCTCGCGGCGGTCCCGCGCGGCGCTGGTCAGCGGCGCGAACGCCGGGTCGACGGTGACCATCGGCTCCAGACCGAGGGTGGCCTGCGGGTCGACGTCCACGCCTGCGGCACGCAGCTTGGCCAGCCCGGACGACGCGGCGGCCGCCAGCCCGGCGTGCTGCCACAGGCGGGCGGCGATGCCCACCGCGGCTGCCTCGTCCGGCTCGAGCGGGATGTCGGGCAACGCGTACTCGCGGTGGGCGATGCGGTAACCCGGCTCGGCGTCGAAGACGCTGGCCGTGCCGGTCTCCAGTGGGACACCCAGCTCGCGCAGCTCGGCCTTGTCCCGTTCGAATTTGCGCTGGAACGCCTCGTGGTCACGCGCGTCGTCCGGATCGTGCTCGTAACCGGGCACGGTCGCGGCGATCTGCGCGGCGGTCAGGAACCGTCGCGTGGACAGCAGGCAGATCACCAGGTTGACCAGGCGTTCGGTGCGGGTCCGCGACACGGGTAGACGCTAGCAGCCGACACGCCGCAGGCGTGCACCCGCGCGGGCGTGCCGCACACTTGTTCGGATCGGCGGTGTCCACTGCGTGTGTCCGACGCCGGCCATAGTGTGGCCCTCATGGCGCAAGCGGGGACGAAGACCGAGAGCGAGAGCGTCGCAACGGTGGTCGTGGCCGGTGCCGCCAACCTCGCGATCGCCGTCGCGAAGCTGGTTGCCGGACTGATCTCCGGCTCGGCGGCGATGCTCTCCGAGGCGGCGCACTCGGTCGCCGACACCACCACCGAGGTGTTGCTCTTCCAGGCGCTACGCCGGGGCGCACGGCCGGCCGACCCCCAACACCCCTTCGGGTACGGCAAGGAAAGCTACGTCTGGGCGTTCTTCGCCGCCATGTTCACCTTCGTGGCCGGTGCCGGTTTCGCCGTCACCCACGGTGTCACCACCATCCTGGTGCACGAGCACAGCGGCGACTACCTGATCTCGTACGTCGTGCTTGCCGTCTCGTTCGTCATCGAGTCCATCTCGCTGGCGCGGGCCGTGCGGCAGGTCCGCCGCGAGTCCCGGCGGTGGCAGACCACACCCCGGCGGTTCCTGCGCCTGACCGCCGACACCACCGTCAAGGCGGTCTTCCTGGAAGACAGCGCGGCGCTGATCGGGCTGCTGATTGCCGCACTCGGCGTCGGTCTTTCCGAGGCCACCGGCGACGAGCTGTGGGACGGCATCGCCTCGATCCTGATCGGGCTGCTGCTGCTGACCGTCGCGGGCATCCTGGCCAGCAACAACCTGTCGCTGCTTGTCGGCCGGTCGGTCCCGGAGCGGCTGCGTCGCGAGATCGAGCACGACCTGGCCGGCCTGCCCGAGGTGGAGCGGATCGACACCCTGCTGACGATGCAGCTCGGCCCGGACGACGTCCTGGTCGCCGCGAAGGTCGACTTCCGCGACGACGCCACCGGCGCGGCCATCGAGGCCACCGCCGACGAGGCCGAACGGCGGCTCACCGGGCGGTATCCGGCGATCCGGTACGTCTTCCTCGACCCGACCCGGTCGCTGCCCGGTGCCGCCGGAACAGCCCGCGACACCCAGGCCCAACCGAGTGAGGACGCCGGCGGCGAACCCGACCCGAGCTGACCGCCCCAGCACCCGGGCGCGGGGCTGCGCGCACGCGCCGCTAGCGTTTCCCGTCATGGTGCGATGGCGGGCGGGGACGGTGGCGGCACTGCGACGGCAGTGGACCGGGGCGGTGGAACTCGACGTCGATCTGCCCGACGGCACACGGATGCGGGCGCTCGCGTACCCCGAACTGGTCGGCAACCCCGAGCCCGGCGACCGGGTGCTGCTCAACGCCGGCGCGCTGCTGATGGGGCTCGGCACCGGCGGGTACGCCCTCGTGGTGGCACTGCCGGACCGGCTGCCGCCGGACCCGCCGGACGTCGGCGACACCCGCGATGCCGGGCACCTCGTCAAGGCCCGCTACACCCCGCTGCAGCCGATCCTGCTCGGCGTCGACGAGGAGGCGTCGCCGTACCGGGATGTGCTGGCCGACGCCGACGACCTGGGCGGGATGCCAGTGGTCACCGCCGACCTGCACTCGGCGCTGCCGGCGATCCTGGCCGGCATCCGGGCCGACGCCCCGCACGCCCGGGTGGCGTACCTGCTGACCGACGGCGGAGCGCTGCCGGCGTGGTTCTCCCGCACCCTCGCCGGGCTACGACGCGAGCTAGCTGGCACGATCAGCGTCGGGCAGTCGTTCGGCGGCGACCTGGAGGCCACCTCACTGCACGGCGGCCTGCTCGCCGCCCGCCACGTGCTCGACGCCGACGTGGCAATCGTGGCGCAGGGGCCCGGCAACCTGGGCACAGGCACCCGCTGGGGTTTCTCCGGAGTGGCAGTCGGCGAAGCCGTCAACGCGATCGCCACGCTCGGCGGCCACGCGGTCGGCTCGCTGCGGATCTCCGACGCCGACGCCCGTCCCCGGCACCGGGGCGTGTCGCACCACAGCCTCACCGCGTACGGCCGGGTGGCGCTCGCCCCGGCGGAACTGGTGGTGCCCGACGACCTGCCCCTGGCGCTGGCCGCCGAGGTCGACGCGGCGCTGGCGCCGCTCGCGGCCCGGCACCGGATCGTGCGGGTGCCCACCGCTGGCCTCGACGCCGCCCTGCGGGCCACCCCGGTGCCACTGTCCACGATGGGCCGCGGCCTCGACGCCGACCACGCCTACTTCCTGGCAGCAGCAGCCGCCGGCCGCCAAGCAGTAACCCACCTCCCCCGAGCCCCGGGAACCCCAACCCCGTAACCCGAACCCCAACCCCAACTTCGTCGATCATGGAGTTGTGGTGGTGGACGAAGGCGGCGAATCGTCAGAACTCAGGCACCACAACTCCATGATCGACGCGCAAGGCGGCGGGGACTACGCGAGGAAGATCAGGGCTAGCCAGCCGCCCACGATGAGGGCCAGGGCCAGGGCCAGCACCCACGTCGGCACTGTGTAGTCACCGCGCCGGTTGCGGTCGATCTCGGCGCGGATCTTCTCCCGCCGCCGCTCGACCCAGTTCTGCCGCGAGCCGCGCTCGGAGCCGTCGGAAGGTCCAGAAGTCGTCATGGCGCGCCCAGCCTACCGGGCCGGTCGGCCCCGCCGGCGGTGACCACCGACGGGACCGGCACGACCGTCACATGCTGGCGATCAGCCGCTCCACCCGCTCGTCGTACGCGCGGAACGGGTCCTTGCAGAGCACTGTGCGCTGCGCCTGGTCGTTGAGCTTGAGGTGCACCCAGTCGACTGTGAAGTCCCGGCGCTTCTCCTGGGCGTGCCTGATGAACTCGCCGCGCAGCCGCGCCCGGGTGGTCTGCGGCGGGGTCTCCTTCGCCTCGAAAATCTCCGGGTCGGTGGTCACCCGGTCGACCTCACCGCGGCGCTCCAGCAGCCCGTAGAGGCCACGTCCGCGGCGTACGTCGTGGTAGGCCAGGTCCAGTTGGGCCACCCGGGGGTGTGACAGCGGCAGGTCGTGCTTGCGCTGGTAGCGCTCGATCAGCCGCAGTTTGCTGACCCAGTCGATCTCCCGGGAGACCGGCTCCAGGTCGCCGGTCTCGACCGCGTGCAGGACCCGGCCCCACAGCTCGACGACCCGCTTGGCGGCCTGGTCGCCGCCCCGGCGCTCGACGAACTCGGTGGCCTTGGCCAGGTATTCCTGCTGGATGTCCAGCGCGCTGACCTCCTTGCCGGAGGCCAACCGGACCTTGCGCCGGCCGGTGATGTCGTGTGACACCTCGCGGATCGCCCGGATCGGGTTCTCCAGCGACAGGTCGCGCATCACCACACCGGCCTCGATCATCCGCAGCACGATGTCGGCGGTGCCGACCTTGAGCAGCGTGGTGACCTCGTTCATGTTGGAGTCGCCGACGATGACGTGCAGCCGCCGGTAGCGCTCGGCGTCGGCGTGCGGCTCGTCGCGGGTGTTGATGATCGGGCGGCTGCGGGTGGTCGCCGAGGAGACGCCCTCCCAGATGTGCTCGGCCCGCTGCGACAGGCAGTAGACCGCGCCGCGCGGGGTCTGCAGCACCTTGCCGGCCCCGCAGATCAACTGCCGGGTGACAAGGAACGGGATGAGTACGTCGGCGAGCCGGCCGAACTCTCCGTGCCGGGACACCAGGTAGTTTTCGTGGCAGCCGTACGAGTTGCCGGCCGAGTCGGTGTTGTTCTTGAACAGGTAGATCTCACCTGCGATGCCCTCGTCGTGCAGTCGCTTCTCCGCGTCGACGAGCAGCCCTTCCAGGATCCGCTCGCCGGCCCGGTCGTGGGCGACCAGGTCGGTCACCGAGTCGCACTCCGGTGTGGCGTACTCCGGGTGCGACCCGACGTCCAGGTAGAGCCGGGCCCCATTGCGCAGGAACACGTTGCTCGACCGGCCCCAGGACACGACGCGACGGAACAGATACCGCGCGACCTCGTCCGGGGACAGCCGCCGCTGCCCGCGATAGGTGCAGGTGACGCCGTACTCGGTCTCGAGGCCGAAGATTCGCCGCTCCATGGTGTGACATTAGCCGCCTGGAGGCCCCGTTCGTCACTGTCACACCACAGGTGGTGTTTCGGGCGTGGTCACATACCGGTTGAGTGCGACATTCCGTCCGGCCCGAGGCTCGCCACGAACCGCCGGCAGTTGTCGTACTCCGGCAGCAGGCCGCTCTCGCGGGCCTGGGCGAGCGTCGGTGCCGCGTCGTCGCGCGCGGACAGCAGCGGTACGTCCGCAGGCCATTCGATGGCCAACTCCCCGTCCAGCGGGTGCACGGCGTGCTCACCTGTCGGGTTGTACGTGGCCGAGCAGAGGTAGCTCAACGTCGCGTCGTCGGTAAGGGCGCAGAAGCCGTGCCCGAGACCCTCGCTGAGGTAGACCGCCTGCCGGTCGGTGTCGTCCAGCCGGACGCCCTCCCACCGGCCGAAGGTCGGCGAGCCCACCCGCAGGTCCACGATCACGTCGAGGACGGCGCCGCGTACGCAGGTGACGTACTTGGCCTGGCCCGGAGGGACGTCGGCGAAGTGGATGCCGCGCACCACACCCCGCGCGGAGACCGACATGTTGGCCTGCGCCAGGCGCAGTGGGTGGCCGACCGCCTCGGCGAGCTTGTCGAAGCGGTACCACTCCATGAACATGCCGCGCGGGTCGCCGTGCTGCTGCGGGGTGATCTCCCAGGCGCCCTCGATGCCCAGCTCGCGGATCTTCATCGTTGCCCCTGCCGCTCGTGCTTCTCGGCCAGCAGGCCGAGCAGATAGTCGCCGTAGCCGCTCTTGGTCAACGGCTCGGCGAGGGCACGCAACTGGTCGTCGTCGATGAGGCCGGCCCGCCAGGCCACCTCCTCGATACAGCCGACCTTCAGGCCCTGCCGCTCCTCGATGACCCGGACGAACTCGCCGGCCTGCATCATCGAGTTGAACGTGCCGGTATCCAGCCAGGCGGTGCCCCGGTCGAGCAGGGTGACGGACAGCTCGCCGCGCTCCAGGTACGTCTCGTTGATCGCGGTGATCTCCAGCTCGCCCCGGGCGCTCGGGGTGAGCTTGCCGGCGATCTCGACGACCCGGTTGTCGTAGAAGTACAGGCCGGGCACCGCGTAGCGGGACTTCGGCCGGACCGGCTTCTCCTCGATCGAGAGCACCCGGCCGTCGGCGTCGAAGTCGACGACGCCGTACGCCTCGGGGTTGGCCACCGGGTAGGCGAACACCCGGCCGCCGACCAGGTCGCTGTGGGCGGCCAACTGCCGGCCCAGGCCGACGCCGTGGAAGATGTTGTCACCGAGGATCAGCGCGACCGATTCGTCGCCGATGAAGTCGGCGCCCAGCACGAACGCCTGCGCGATGCCCTCCGGGCGGGCCTGCGTGACGTACTCCAGCCGCAACCCGAACTGGCTTCCGTCGCCGAGCAGCCGGCGGAACTGGTCCTGGTCCTCCGGTGTGGTGATCACCAGGATCTCCCGAACCCCGGACATGACCAGGGTGGAGAGGGGATAGTAGATCATCGGCTTGTCGAAGACCGGCATCAGCTGCTTGGACACTGCCCGGGTGATCGGCCAGAGCCGGGAACCGGTGCCGCCGGCGAGTAGGATTCCGCGCACCGGGGGAGCTTAGCCGCAACCGGCCGCCGGCATGTCGGTGGTCGCCGCCCCCGGCCGACCGTCCGTTTCGCGTACACTCCTGGACCCGTGAGGATCCTCGTCACCGGCGGTGCCGGCTTCATCGGTTCGGAATACGTCCGCATGCTGCTCGGCGTGCCTGGTGGCAGCGCCTCGGGCGTGCCCGCGGTCGACCCCACCGCCGTGACAGTGCTCGACAAGCTGACGTACTCGGGCAACCTGGCCAACCTGGAGCCGGTGCGCGCCGACCCCCGGTTGCGCTTCGTGCGGGGCGACATCTGCGACCCGGACACCGTCGACGAGGTGGTCGCCGGGCACGACGTGATCGTGCACTTCGCCGCCGAATCGCACGTCGACCGGTCGATCGCCGGTGCCGCACCGTTCGTCACCACAAACGTGCTGGGCACCCAGACGCTGTTGGACGCCGCCCTGCGGCACGGCACCGCCCGGTTCGTGCACGTCTCCACCGACGAGGTGTACGGGTCGATCGACGAGGGTTCCTGGACCGAGACGTGGCCGCTGGCCCCGAACTCCCCGTACTCGGCGTCGAAGGCCGGCTCGGACCTGCTCGCGCTCGCCTACCACCGCACCCACGGCATGGACGTGGTGGTCACCCGCTGCTCCAACAACTACGGGCCGTACCAGTTCCCGGAGAAGGTCATCCCGCTGTTCGTCACCAACCTGCTCGACGGTGGCACCGTGCCGCTCTACGGCGACGGTGGCAACGTCCGCGACTGGCTGCACGTGCACGACCACTGCCGGGGCATCGGGCTGGTCCAGCAGAGGGGTCGCGCCGGTGAGGTCTACAACATCGGCGGCGGCACCGAGCTGACAAACAAGGAGCTCACCGGTCTGCTCCTGGACGCCTGCGGCGCCGGCTGGGACCGGGTCGTTCCGGTCGCCGACCGCAAGGGCCACGACCGCCGCTACTCGCTGGCCATCACCAAGATCAACGAAGAGCTGGGGTACGCCCCGAGCATCGACCTCGCCGACGGCCTGGCGCAGACCGTGCAGTGGTACCGCGACAACCGGGCCTGGTGGGAGCCGTTGAAGGTCGCACCGCCCGCATGACCCGCCTGCTCGTCACCGGCCCCGGCCGTACCATCTGGTCCGGCCTGGGCCGGTCGGTGTCGGCGCCGCACGGCCCGGACTCCGCCCGGAACCGGCCGATTCGCGACGACCGGTCCCCCCGTTCCGCCCCCCGATCGGCGTACAGTCTGCTAGGGAACGGCCGTCGGGCCGCCACGCGTGTGCCACCCCCTGCGGGCTGGCTCACCACCCTGGCCGCCGCGTTCGCCTCCGCCGCTCCACCCGCCCCGTGGAAGGTCGCATGAAGCTCACCCTCGTCACCGGCTTGACCGGCCTGATACTGCTGGCCACGATCGTCGAGCTGCTGCGCCGCCGCCAGCTCCGCGAGAAGTACGGCATGCTCTGGCTCGGCGTCCTGGTGATCATCATCCCGCTGTCGCTCTTCCCCCGCCTGCTGGACAACGTGGCCGAACTGCTCGGCGTCGCCTCCGGCGTGAGCCTGGTGCTCTTCCTCGGCATCGTCTTCCTGCTGCTGGTCTGCGTGCACCTCAGCTGGGAGGTCAGCGCCCTGGAGGAAGAGACCCGCACCCTTGCAGAAGACTTCGCCCTGCTCCGCGCCGAGATCGAGGCGGACCGGGCGGCCCGAGACGAACTGGTGTCGCACGATGGTTAACGGCAAGCGGGTCCTGATCATCATTCCGGCGCTCAACGAGTCCGGCTCGATCGCCGACGTGGTCGGCGAGGTCCGTGGCGAGTTGCCGGGCGTCGACGTCCTCGTCGTCGACGACGGCTCCACCGACCGCACCGCCGCCGTGGCCGCCGCTGCCGGCGCCCGGGTCGCGAAACTCCCGTACAACCTGGGTGTCGGCGGGGCCATGCGGCTGGGCTACCGGTACGCGCGGGACCACGACTACGACGTGGCCATCCAGATCGACGCGGACGGCCAGCACGATCCCCGGTACGTGCCGAAGCTCGTCGACCTGCTCGACGAGACGGACCTGGTGATCGGTGCCCGGTTCGCCGGCGAGGGCGACTACAGCGTCCGCGGCCCCCGCCGCTGGGCGATGGTCATGCTCTCCGGCGTGCTGTCCCGGGTGGCCCGCACCAAGCTCACCGACACCACCTCCGGGTTCCGGGCCGCCAACCGGCGGGTGATCGACATGTTCGCCAGCTGGTATCCGGTGGAGTACCTGGGCGACACCGTCGAGACGCTCGTGCACACCGCCCGGCGCGGCTACACCATCCGTCAGGTGCCGGTGGCCATGCGCAAGCGGATGGCGGGCACCCCCAGCCACTCGCCGGCCAAGGCGATGATCTACCTCGGCCGCGCCTTCGCCGTACTCACGTTGGCGCTCATCCGCCGGTGATCCGGCGGATTCTGAGTCTGGTCCCACCGGGCACCCTCGCCGTCGGCGCGGGCCTGGCCCTGCTGGGGCTCGCCTCCTACGTCCACCTGGCTGTCGCCGGGCACAGCCTCACCAAGGCGGACTACTCGTCGCTGTCGGTGCTCTGGTCGATCGTCTTCACCCTGGGCATCGGCCTGTTCATGCCCGTCGAGCAGGAGGTCGCCCGGCTCGTGGCCGGGCGGCACAGCCAGGGCCTGCCGCCCGGACCGGTGCTGGCCCGCGGGGCTGCCCTGGCCCTCGGCCTGCTCGTGGCCATCGTCGCGCTGATCATCGCCGCCCGGGGCCCGCTCACCGACCGGTTCTTCGCCGGCGACAGCCGCATGGTCACCGTGCTGATCGGGTCGCTCGCCGCGCTCGCCGTCGCGCACACCACCCGCGGTGTGCTCTCCGGCCTGCAACTGTTCCCCTGGTACGGCACCCAGCTCGGCGTCGACGGCGGTCTGCGCATCGCCCTCGTCGCCGTGCTCGGCCTCACCGGGGTCACCTCCCCCGTGTGGTTCGGCGCGGTGCTGATCGTCGCCCCGCTTGTCGGTGTGGCACTCACCGCCCCGCCGGTGCTGCGGGCCATCGGCGGCGGCGTCCCGGTCGCCTGGGCATCGTTCCTGCGCGGCCTCGGCCTGCTCATCGTGTCCAGCCTGCTCTCCCAGGTCGTGGTCAACATCGGCGTGATCAACGTCAAGGTGCTGGACCCGTCCGACGTCGCCACCGCCGGCGCGCTGCTCTCCGCGCTCGTCCTGGTACGAATCCCGCTGTTCGTCTTCGCCTCGTTGCAGGCATCCCTGCTGCCCGGCCTCGCCACCACCGCCGCCACCGGCGACCGCGCCGGCTTCCACAGCCTTCTGCGCCGGGCACTGGGCGTGGTCACCGCACTCGCCCTGGCCGGCGGCGTGGTCGCCGTGCTGCTCGGCCCGTGGCTGGTGCAGACCCTCTTCGACGCGCCGGCCGTCCTGGGCCACGGTGACTTCGCCTGGCTCTCGGTCGCCACCCTCGCCTACCTGTGGGCGATGGTCCTCGGTCAAGGACTGCTCGCCCTCGACCGGCACCGGGCGCAGGCCGCCGCGTGGGCCGTGGGCGTGGCGGCGCTTGTCGTCGCCACCCTCGCCCCGGTCGCCACCACGCTGCGGGTCGAACTCGGTTACGCGATCGGCTCCGCCGTGGTCGCCGCCACGATGATCGTCCTGCTGCGCGCCCGCACCTCCGGTGTGGGTTCCGTACCGTCGCCCGAGGTGCGGGAGGCTGTCACGCCGGGAGTGACCGGAGGGGCATGACCCCGGTGCCATCCCGCCGGCGGCGACTGCCACCTGCGCGGTGGCGAACGCGGCCGGTGCCGTCCCGGCTCAGCGTGGTCATGCTGGCCTACGGCGCCGACCCGTAGGTCCTCGACGCCGCCCGTGTGGTGCTCGCCAGCGTGCCGCCGCGTCCTGAGTCCCGTGATCGACTCGCTTTCCTGCAAATCGGGGTGTCCCAGATCCTCCGATGCCCCGGCTTGCAGGAAGGCGAGTCGATCGTGGCTGGGCTGCGCCGAGTGCCGACGCGCGACAACGAGTACGACCTGTACATCAAGCACGGCTTCCCGAACGCCATACGGTGGGCGATTTCGTCGGTTCGCCGACGCCGGGCCGGGGCCGCCCGACGCCGGGCCAGGGCCGCCGGAAGGTGGATCTGGGTGCGCCCGGATGGGGGCGGGTGACGCCCAGCACCGTCGCGGGCGGAACACATACCCCCGGGGGTATGTTGGATCCAGGCAGTAGGGTTTGGATATACCCCCCGGGGTATCCTGGCGAAGGAGGTGGGTGCGCATGGAGATGGGTCCGATCATGCTGAAGGACGCGCTGACCCGACTGAAGCGGGCGCAGGGGCAACTCGGCGCCGTGATCGCGATGATCGAGAACGGTGACGACTGCAAGCGGGTCCTCACCCAACTGGCCGCCGTTTCCAGCGCTGTCGACCGGGCAGGCTTCAAGATCATCGCCACCGGCATGCGGGAGTGCCAGGCTGCTCGCGGGCGCGGCGAGGAGCCGCCGATGAGCGAGGAAGAACTCGAAAAGCTGTTCCTGGCCCTCTCCTGACCTACGGAGACGGAGGACGACCGGTGCATTCCAGGTCACCCGGGGTATCCGCTGGCGGATGCCACCTGCGCGACAAGGGCTGAAAGAGCCGCACCAGCACGGCGAGACGGGGCACAACGGCCAACCAACCCGCCGCTGGGTGAAACGCGCCGATCGACGCAGCCGCCCCTCGAGGTGCCCGTCCTGGCGACTGCGTGCCCTCGCGGCGGGCTGGTCGCCGTACACCCGCTGGGCTGACGACAGACCCCGGCGCCGGCTGGCCGATCGCCCCGCGGCCCGGCTCGCCCGCGGCCCGGCTCGGGCCGAGACCGGCCGCTTACCTACCTACCGCAACCGAACGAGGAGATAGAGCAGTGACGGACCTGAGTGTGGAGGTCGTGCAGACCTCGTCCCTGGGAGACCGCAGCTATCTTGCCCACGACGGCGAGGTGGCGATCGTCGTCGACCCGCAACGCGACATCGACCGTCTCCTGGCGCTGGCCGGCAGTCTCGGCGTACGCATCACACACGTCGCCGAGACCCACCTGCACAACGACTACGTCTCGGGAGGGCTCGCCCTCGCCCGGCTCACCGGCGCGACGTACCTGGTCGCGGCCGACGACGAGGTCGACTTCGAGCGGCGGCCGGTCACCGACGGTGACACGATCACGGTGTCGGAGCGGATGCGGCTGCGGGTCGTGGGCACCCCCGGGCACACCTTCCACCACCTGTCCTACGTCCTCGACGGCGACGACGGCCCGGTGGGTGTGTTCACCGGCGGCTCCCTGCTGTTCGGCACCACAGGCCGCACCGACCTGCTCGGCAAGCAGCACGCCCACACCCTCGCCGAGCGTCAGTACGCCTCCGCGCACCGGCTGGCCGACCTCCTGCCCGACGGCGCCCAGGTGTGGCCCACCCACGGCTTCGGCAGCTTCTGCTCCGCCACCCAGTCCGACGCCCCCGAGTCGACAATCGGCCGGGAACGCACCGCCAACCCGGCGCTGCGCCTGGAGGCCGACGACTTCGTCAAGCAGACCCTCGCCGGGTTGGACGCCTACCCGGCCTACTACGCGCACATGGGTGCCCGTAACACCGCGGGCGCCGACCTCGTCGACCTCACCCCGGTCGCCGTCGCCGACCCGGCCGCGCTGGCTCAGCGGATCGCCGACGGGGAGTGGGTGGTCGACCTGCGCGCCCGCAAGGCGTTCGCGCACCGGCACCTCACCGGCACCCTGAGCTTCGGCCTCGACGGCCCGATGTCGACCTGGCTGGGCTGGATGGCACCGTGGGGCGCACCGATCACCCTCCTCGGCGACAGCGAGCAGCAGGTCGCCGACGCGCAGCGGGAACTGGCCCGCATCGGGATCGACAGGCCCGCCGCCGCAGCCACCGGCAGCCCCGAGCAGTGGGCCGCCGACGACGACTCCCGACTGTCCACCCTCACCACGGCGTCCTTCGCCGACCTCGCCGCCGCCCGCGCCGGCAACTCCGGCCTGCCCGCCGCCGACGTGGTGCTCGACGTACGCATGACGAACGAATGGCGTACCGAGCACATCGACGGCGTGACCCACATCCCGCTGCCCGACCTGCCACACCGGCTCGACGACGTACCGGCCGGCACGGTGTGGGTGCACTGCGGCTCCGGCTACCGGGCAGCGATCGCCAGCAGCCTGCTGCAACGAGCCGGCCGCGAGGTCGTGCACATCGACGACTCCTACGCCGTCGCCGCTGACGCCGGCCTGCCCACCGTCCCCGGAAACTGACCCCTCCCCCGAAACCGAATAGGAGCAACAGCACCACATGACCACGCCCACAAGCACCCCGGCCAGCCTCGACGTCGCCGCCCTGCAGGACCTCATCGGCACCGGCCAGGCACCTCGACTGATCGACGTGCGTACCCCTGCCGAGTTCGAGAGCGCGCACATCCCCGGCGCCTACAACGTGCCGCTGGACCTGCTGCGCGAGCACCGCGACGAACTCCGCGCCCACCTCGACGAGCAGGTCGTGCTCGTCTGCCGCTCCGGGCAGCGCGCCGCCCAGGCCGAGCAGGCTCTCGCCACTGCCGGCCTGCCGAACGTACGGGTCCTCACCGGCGGCATCAACGCCTGGCAGGCCGCTCACGCACCGGTCACCACGGGCACACCCCGCTGGGATCTCGAACGGCAGGTCCGCCTCGTCGCCGGCAGCATCGTCCTGGTCGCTGTGCTCGTCAGCGCCCTTGTCGAGCCGGTCAAGTGGGTCGCCGCGTTCATCGGCGCCGGCCTCACCGTCGCCGCGCTCACCAACACCTGCGCCATGGGCATGATGCTGGCCAAACTCCCGTACAACCGTGGCCCCCGCACCACCGTCGACCAGGTCGTCAGGGCCCTCGCCACGGACCAGCGGTAGCGCCATGCGCTGTCGGTGCAGCAGCACACGTTCCCGGCCGACCGGCGCGGGTCGGCCGGGAGCAGGTGACGCATGATCGCCGCGATCGGGTTGGGTGCCCTCGTCGGCGTCCTGCTCGGCCTGCTCGGCGGGGGCGGTTCGATCCTGGCCGTCCCCGCCCTCGTCTACGGTGCCGGCCTCACGCTCGCCGCAGCGGTCCCCACGTCCCTGCTCGTGGTCGGCGTCTCGTCGGCCACCGCACTGCTCCCCCGGCTGCGAGCCGGCCTGGTGCGGTGGCGCCTGGCCGCCGTCATCGGCGGCACGGGCGCAGCGGCGACGTTCGCCGGCGCCGCCGTCAACCGGCTCCTCGACCCCCGCGTCGTCCTCGGCGGCTTCGCCGCCCTCATGGTCGTCGCCGGCCTACGGATGCTGCGCGACACCGACGACTCCGGCGGCGACTGCGCCCTGCCCGGTGGCGGCATCAACTGGCGTGGCTGCCTGCCCAAATCTGTCGCCGCCGGCCTCAGCGTCGGCTTCCTCACGGGCCTGTTCGGCGTCGGCGGCGGCTTCCTCATCATCCCCGCGCTGGTCCTGCTGCTCGGCCTGACCATGCCGACCGCCGTCGCCACCTCACTGGCCATCATCGTCATCAACTCCGCCGCCGGCTTCGCCGCCCACCTCGGCGACGTCGCCCTCGACTACGGCATCACAGTGGCGTTCACCGCAGCGGCCATCATCGGTTCGCTGGCCGCCGGCCGGCTCGCCACCCGGCTGCCCACCCACCGGCTGCAACGCGCCTTCGCCTGGCTCGTCTTCGCCGTCGCGGCGTTCGTCGCCACCCAGGCGCTCGTCAACCCCGCCCCGGCCTGACCGGCCGAAGTTCCCAGGCGGGGGTACGTGCCGCAGGACGTTCATCCTCGTCAGAGGGACGTCGGCGCCGTCCTGGGTAACAATCACCAGCGCAGGCGGCAGCGCTTACCAACGGCTGATGGCGGCAGCGCTGGCCGCCGGCAGGCGACGCCGCGCTGCCGCCACCGTGGGCAGCTCGCAGTGCTGGTGTTACTTGCCGTCGGCCGGCTTGTCCTCCAGATCGGCGGAGCCCGCCGACGTCGTCGGCTTGTGCGGCTCCGTCGTCGGCACCGCCGGCGTGTCCGGGCCGCCCGCCTCGGCCGGCTGGTCCGTGGCGGCGACGTCGCCGTCCAGCAGCGCAGTCAGGGCCGCGCCCGTGATGCGGCGGAACGTACGCCCCACCCGCTGGCGGTCCAGCACCGCCACCTCGAGCTGGTTGGCGGCGATCGTACGGGCCGCGCCGCCCTCCCCGCCGACGGCGCTCAACGCCTGCACCGCAACGCGGGCCGCCTCGGCGAGGGACATGTCCGGACGGTGCTGCGACTTCAGCACCCCGGTGATCGCCTCGGCCTGGCCACCCATCGCCATCCGCCCCGGCTCGTCGTTGACCGAGCCGTCATAGGTGAGCCGGTACAGCTCGTCCTCCTCGGCCGTGGCACCGACCTCCGCTACGCAGATCTCCACCTCGAACGGCTTCGACTGCTCCGTGAAGATCGCACCGAGGGTCTGCGCGAAGGCGTTCGCCAGCGCGCGGCCTGTGACATCACGCCGGTCGTAGCTGAGCCCGTTCAGGTCGGCCATCCGCACACCGGCCCGGCGCAGATTCTCGAACTCGTTGTAGCGGCCGACCGCGGCGAAGCCGATCCGGTCGTAGATCTCGCTGACCTTGTGCAGGGCACTGGAGAGGTTCTCCGCGACGAAGAGCACGCCGCCGGAGTAGCTCAGGACCACCGCGCTGCGGCCCCGAGCGATGCCCTTGCGGGCCAGCTCGGAACGGTCGCGCATGATCTGTTCGGGCGAGGCGTAGAACTGCATGGCCACGGCGGCGGTTCTCCTTACGGCGCTGTGCTGACGACTGCTGACGGGTGGGGGTGGACGGGGCTCAGCCGCCCGGGTTCTCCATCCGGCCGCTGACCACACCTTCGGCGATAGCTGCCGTCTCGGGATCGGTCAGCCGACGGGTGCCCTCGGCGGTGGCGGTCATCACCACCGGATAGATCCGGCGGGTCAGGTCCGGTCCGCCGGTCGCGGTGTCGTCGTCGGCCGCGTCGTAGAGCGCCTCGACAGCGAGCCGGGTCGCGTCCTCGACGGACAGGCCGGCCCGGAAACGCTTCTTCAGAGCCGACTTCGCGAAGAGCGAACCGGAGCCGATCGCGTCGTAACCGGTCTCCTCGTACGGGCCGCCGGTCACGTCGAAGCTGAAGATCCGACCGGCCTTCGCCGGGTCGGCAGCGGCCAGGTCGAAGCCGGCGAACAGCGGCACCACCGCGAGACCCTGCATGGCAGCACCCAGGTTGCCCCGGATCATCGACGCCAGCCGGTTGGCCTTGCCGTCGAGCGAGAGCATCGCGCCCTCGATCTTCTCGTAGTGCTCCAACTCCACCTGGAACAGTCGCATCAGCTCGATGCCGATGCCCGCGGTGCCCGCGATGCCGACCAACGAGTACGCGTCGGCGGGGTGCACCTTCTCGATGTCACGCTGGGCGATCAGGTTGCCCATGGTGGCCCGTCGGTCGCCGGCCATCACCACGCCGTCGGCGGCCGAGATGGCCACGATGGTTGTCGCGTGCGGCGCCAGGTCGGCGGCCATGCCCGGCGGCAGCGGCCGCCGTCCGGGCAGCATCTCGGGGGCCACCCGACTCAGGAACGTGGTGAAGGAGGACGTCCCCGCGTTGGTGAACACATCTGGTAGACGCCCGGATGGATCAAAGCCCGCTGCCACGTGGTTCCTCTCAGGTACGTGATCGCCCTGGCCAGCCTCATGGGACTGTCACGGAACTGGCCAAGACCACCGTTGCAGTTGAAGCAGAGTATCCCGCGCACCCATCCGGTGCGATGATCGTGGTCCAGATGTTCCGGATCGGGGCGGCCACAGACGGCGCAGACGCCGCCCTGCTCGGCGAGGAGTTCCTGAAACTCCTTCTCCCCGACGCCGTAACGCCGCCGCAGGTGGTATTCGCGCGTCCCGCCGTACAGCCGCTCTTTGGTCTCTCTGGTCCTGGTGTTGTGGCAGGGCTTGCAGTAGGTGGCATAGCCGGACGTGTCGGCCCGGTTGCGGGGAAAGGCATCGAACGGCTTGACCTCGCCGCAGGCCGGGCAGTGCTTGTGCCCCTCCGGCACGACGCGCCCTTGGCGCACCTCACGGTCGAATTTCGCCTTCACCCGACGCGCGTAGCTTGCCTTGGACCGCTCGTTGAAGCAGACCTTGCAGTAGCTGCCCCGCCCCTCCGGTCTCTTCGAACTCGCACAGAACTGATCGAGCGCCTTCCATTCGCCACAATCTCGGCAGGGGCGAAGGCCTTCCCGATCATCGCTCGTTTCTCGGCATGTCCGAATTGACCCTATATGCTCACTGGCCTCCCTTTTGTACGTAACCCCTCACGAATTCCTCGGCGTTCTCTTCGAGGACGGAGTCGATCTCGTCGAGCAGGTCGTCGACGTCCTCGGTGATCTCGGCGTGCCGCTCGGCCACCTCGGGGTTGGCCTCGGTGGTGACGTCCTCGATCTCCTCGCCCTGCCGGGACTTGCCGGACTGCGACTGGCCGCCGCTGTCATGAGTGGCCATTGCTGCCTCCTCCACGATCGTCTGCGATGAACTTACCTCGCCTGGGCGACGAAAAGCCCGCCGCGCGCCGGGTTACGGCACACGACGGGCATCCGGACGCGGATTCAGCCTCCGGTCAACGTCTCCAGCAGGTCCTTGGCGCTTGCGCAGCGGTCGAACAGCGCACCGACGTGCGCGCGGGTGCCCCGCTCCGGCTCCATCATCGGCACCCGGACCAGCGACTCCCGGCCCACGTCGAAGATCACCGAGTCCCAGCTGGCGGCGACCACCTCGGAGGCGTACTGGGCGAGGCAGCGGCCACGGAAGTAGGCCCGGGTGTCCTCCGGCGGCTCGGTCATCGCGGTGCGGGTCTCGTCGTCGGTGAGCAGCGTCTTCATCGCCCCCCGCGAGACCAGCCGGTGGTAGAGGCCCTTCTCCGGCCGTACGTCGGAGTACTGCAGGTCGACGAGCTGAAGCTTGTGCGAGCCCCAGCCGAGCTTCTCCCGCTCGCGGTAGCCCTCCAGCAGCCGCAGCTTGGCCACCCAGTCCAGCTCGTCGGCGCAGAGCATCGGGTCCCGGCCGAGCCGGTCCAGCACGCTCTCCCACCGGTCGAGCACGTCGGCGGTCTGCTCGTCGACGTCGGTGCCGTAGCGGTCGTCGACAAAGGACCGAACCCGCTCCAGGTACGCCCACTGCAGGTCAAGTGCGGTGAGCCGGCGACCGTCGCGCAGCCGCATCAGGTGCGACAGGGAGGGGTCGTGGCTGACCGCGCGCAGCTCGCTGACCGGGTCGGCGATGCCCAGATCGGCGGTGAGCGCCTTCTCCTCGATCATCGTGAGGATCAGCGCGGTGGTGCCCACCTTGAGGTAGGTGGAGATTTCGGAGAGGTTGGCGTCGCCGATGATGACGTGCAGCCGGCGGTACTTGTCGGCGTCGGCGTGCGGCTCGTCGCGGGTGTTGATGATCGGCCGCTTGAGCGTGGTCTCCAGGCCCACCTCGACCTCGAAGAAGTCGGCACGCTGGGAGATCTGGAAGCCGCTCTGACCGCCGTCCTGCCCGATGCCGACCCGGCCCGCGCCGCAGACGATCTGCCGGGTGACGAAGAACGGCGTCAGGTACGCCACGATGTCGGCGAACGGCGTCTGCCGACGCATCAGGTAGTTCTCGTGGGCGCCGTAGCTCGCGCCCTTGTTGTCAGTGTTGTTCTTGTAGAGGTGGATCGGCTGGGTGCCGGGGATGGTGGCGGCCCGGCGGGACGCCTCGGCCATCACCCGCTCGCCGGCCTTGTCCCAGCGCACGATGTCCCGGGGGGTGGTGACCTCGGGGGTGGAGTATTCGGGGTGGGCGTGGTCCACGTAGAGCCGAGCGCCGTTGGTGAGTATCACGTTGGCCAGGCCGAGGTCCTCGTCCGCGAGAGCCTCGGCGGGGTCGTACGCGGCCCCGGAGTAGGTGAAGCCGCGGGCGTCGCGCAGCGGCGACTCCTCCTCGTAGTCCCAGCGGGCGCGCCCGCCCCGGTTGAGCTCGGGCCGGGCCCCGTAGGCGTTTACCACCTGCGACGAGGTGACCATCGGGTTGGCTCCGGCCTGGCCGGGCACGGAGATGCCGTACTCGACCTCGGTGCCCATGATCCGTCTTACGCTCATCGACCTACCCGCTTCGCTCGCCCGACCCGGTCCCCCGTCATGTCGAGCGTAGTCCGACTGCTCGGGGAGGGGGGCGCGCCGGTGCAGCCGGGTTCCGGTGTCGCCCGCTCGCAGCGTCGCGTCGGCACTTGATGATCTTCGGTGCGACGGTGATCCGGTGCCACAGCTCGGGGTGCCCGGCTGGCGTGCCGACGGAGGCTGGTGGGGGCGGCACAGCGGAGCCCGGGACGTTGCGCGTCCCGGGCTCCGTGGTGCTACCGGTGGTTCAGAGGTACTGGCCGGTGTTGCTTGCGGTCTCGATGGACCGGCCGGCCTCGGCGCCCTTGCCGCCGGAGACGAGCGTGCGGATGTAGACGATCCGCTCACCCTTCTTGCCGGAGATGCGGGCCCAGTCGTCGGGGTTGGTGGTGTTGGGGAGGTCCTCGTTCTCGCGGAACTCGTCGACGCAGGCGTCGAGCAGGTGCTGCAGGCGCAGCCCCTTGCGACCGGAGGTGAGGAACTCCTTGATGGCCATCTTCTTGCTCCGGTCGACGATGTTCTGGATCATCGCGCCGGAGTTGAAGTCCTTGAAGTAGAGGACTTCCTTGTCACCGTTGGCGTAGGTGACTTCGAGGAAGCGGTTCTCCTCGGTTTCGGAGTACATCCGCAGCACCACGGCGTCGATCATCGCCGCGACGGTGGCCTGGGGGTCGGCTCCGTGCTCGGCGAGGTCGTCCGGGTGCAGCGGCAGCCCGGAGAGGATGTACTTGGAGAAGATGTCCTTCGCCGCTTCGGCGTCCGGCCGCTCGATCTTGATCTTCACGTCGAGTCGACCGGGACGCAGGATCGCCGGGTCGATCATGTCTTCCCGGTTGGAGGCGCCGATGACGATGACGTTCTCCAGACCCTCCACGCCGTCGATCTCGCTGAGCAACTGCGGGACGATGGTGTTCTCCACGTCGGAGGAGACACCGGAGCCACGGGTCCGGAAGATCGAGTCCATCTCGTCGAAGAACACGATCACCGGCGTGCCCTCGCCGGCCTTCTCCCGAGCCCGCTGGAAGATCAGCCGGATGTGCCGCTCGGTCTCGCCGACGTACTTGTTGAGCAGCTCCGGACCCTTGATGTTGAGGAAGAAGCTTGTGTGCTTCTCCTTGCCCTGCCGCTCGGCGATCTTCTTGGCCAACGAGTTGGCCACCGCCTTGGCGATCAGCGTCTTGCCGCAGCCGGGCGGCCCGTAGAGCAGGATGCCCTTGGGCGGACGGAGCTGGTGCTCACGGAACAGGTCCGCGTGCAGGAACGGCAACTCCACCGCGTCGCGGATCTGCTCGATCTGCGACTGGAGGCCACCGATGTCGCTGTAGTCGACATCCGGCACCTCCTCCAGGACCAGCTCCTCGACCTCGCTCTTCGGGATCCGCTCGTACGCGTACGCCGAGCGGGGCTCGATCATGAGCGAGTCGCCGGCCCGGATCGCCGAGCCGATGAGCGTCTCGGCGAGGTGCACGATGCGCTCCTCGTCCGAGTGGGAGACCACAAGCGCCCGGTCACCCGGCCCGCCGCCTGGTCCCTCCAGGATCTCCTTGAGCATCACCACCTCGCCGACCCGCTCGTATCCGAACGCGTCGACGATGTTGAGCGCGTCGTTGAGCAGGACCTCCTGACCACGACGCAACTCGGCCGTGTCCAACGAGGGCGAGACCGCGACCCGCAGCTTGCGGCCGCCGGTGAACACGTCCACCGTCCCGTCCTCGTGCTTGGCCAGGAAGACGCCGTAGCCACTCGGCGGTTGCGCGAGGCGGTCGATCTCCTCCTTGAGCGTGACGATCTGCGTGCGAGCCTCCTTGAGGGTGCTCACCAGCCGGTCGTTGTTCTCGGTCAGCCGCGCCAACTGTGCCTGGGTGGCCGCCAGCCGCTCTTCGAGCTGCCGGACGTGTCGGGGGCTTTCGGTCAACTTACGCCGCACCAGAGCGAGTTCCTCCTGAAGGAACGCGACCTGCGTGGAGAGATCGTGGGCTTCCTTCTCCCACCGTGCGGCGCGCGAGTCCGCGTCGTCGCTGCGTGCTGCCACGTCCCACCTCCCCGGGGGGCTTGAACGTTCTGAGCTAACACTAGCCGCTATGAGCCCGATTCGGTCCCACGCAACACCCTCGTCACTGAACCTTGATCGCCAAGGGGTGGTCTGCCGGGCCGGTACGGGCGTTCGGGTACCGTCGGGTGGTGGCACGGGAGAACATGGGGGGTGCACCAATGGCCGAGGTCGCGACCGATCAGTTGCAGGTCTGGGTGGACCAGGATCTCTGCACGGGCGACGGGCTCTGCGTGCAGTACGCGCCGGAGGTCTTCGAGTTCGACATCGACGGGCTGGCGTACGTCAAGGGCGCCGACGGTGAACTGCGGATGGCGCCGGGCAGCCGGGTCGACGTACCCGAGCACCTGCGACTCGAAGTGATCGACTCCGCGAAGGAATGCCCGGGCGACTGCATCCACGTCGTCCGCGGTGACGGCGTCGAGGTGGCCGGCCCGGACGCCGAGGACGACTGAGCCGACCGCCGGCCGGGCCACGCGCGGCCCGGCCGGGGGTACGCCTCAGAGCAGGGGCCTGCCGACCACCGAGGCGACCAGCCGGGCGAACTCCTCCAGCCGGGCGATCTGCCCGGCCCCGCCGTCGTCCAGGGTCTTGCCGAAGCGCAGTGCGTCGTGTCGCGGCGTACCGGCCATGTCCTCGCTCGGCGGCGCCTCGTCCAGCGAGGACAGCAGCAGGTAGACGTCGATGCTGTCGACCCGGATCTCACCGCTCTCGGAACGGTTGAGGCGTCGCCGGCAGCCGACCTCGGTCACCGTGGACACCGGCACCACGCGCAACGACGAGGTCATCGATCCCGGCGGCCCCTCCCCCGGCGGCACGTCCTCGCCGTGCCACAGGATCAGCCGGCTGCCGTCGCAGACGACGACCTCCTGCCACACGCCGTTCACCTCGTTCACGAAGCGTTCCAGTGTGAAGCCGAGCACCGAGGCGCCGCGCAACACCCCGCCGAGCGCCTCCAGGGCGACGTCCGGGTCACGCAGGTAGGCCCGCGCCGCCGACTCCAGGTCCTGGTAGGGAGACCAGTCCGGAAACACCGCGGGCAGGTCGCCTCCGCCGTAGCCCGGTCGGCTCATGCCGCCGCCCTCCCCCGCCCGGTGAGGCCGGCGCCCAGGTCGATCCGCCTGGTCACGCCGGCGCCCAACTCGATGGTCACGGCCGTTCCATCTCCCCCGTCGCGTCGGGCTGCGCGCCGGCCGCCTGCGCGGCTGCGGCCTGCCGGGCGGCCTCGGCCTCCCGCAGGTCCTGGCGGCGCTGCGCGTACGCCTCGGTGCCCTTGCTGGGCTTGCGGCGGCGCGGTGGCGCGGTGACGCCCGGGGCCAGCTTGCGCGCGGAGACGAGGAACGCGGTGTGCGCGATCATCCGGTGGTCCGGCCGGACGGCGAGGCCCTCGGCGTGCCAGTCGCGCACCAGCGACTCCCAGGCGCGCGGCTCGGTCCAGCCGCCGCGCTCGCGCAGCGCCTCGACGAGCTCGGAGAGCTGGGGCGTGGTGGCCACGTAGCCGATGAACACGCCGCCGGGCACCAGCGCCCGCTCGACCATGTCGAGGGTCTCCCAGGGGGTGAGCATGTCCAGGATGATCCGGTCGAAGCCGGTCTCCTGGCACTGCGCGACGTCGCCGACGTGCAGCTGCCACGCCGGGTGCGGCCCGTTGAAGAACGCCTCGACGTTGCGCTTGGCGATCTGGGCGAAGTCGTCGCGCAGCTCGAACGAGTGCAGCTCGCCCTCGGTGCCGACGGCCCGCAGCAGCGAGCAGCTGAGCGCGCCCGATCCGGCGCCGGCTTCGAGGACCTTCGCGCCGGGGAAGATGTCACCCATGGCGACGATCTGCGCCGAGTCCTTCGGGTAGATCACCTGGGCGCCGCGCGGCATGGACAGCACGTAGTCCGACAGCAGCGGGCGCAGCGCCAGGAAGGCGGTGCCGCCGCCGGAGGTGGTCACCACGCTGCCGTCGGGCAGCCCGATCAGCGCGTCGTGCGCCAGGATGCCGCGGTGGGTGTGGAACTCCTTGCCGGGCTCCAGCGTCACGGTGTGCATCCGCCCCTTGGGGTCGGTCAGCTGCACCCGGTCGCCGGGCCGGAACGGGCCGCGGTGCACGGGTGTCAGCGTCGGGGCGGCGGCCGGGACGGTGGAGGGAATTGCGGTCACGATGTCATCTTCCGGTTGGGTTCGAGGAGCTGCGCCAGATCCGCGATGTGCAGAACGCCGACGACATCTTCGCCTGCCGTCACGACGTACTGCGCGCCCGGGTGGGTCTGCACTGCCTCGATCACCCGCTCCCCGTCCAGCCCGACCGGAAGGGTGGGAAGTGTGCCCAGGGACCGGGCGACGGCGTCCACCGCCAACCAGGGTCGACGCTCGGCGGGTACGGCCGCGGCGGCGGCCGGGTCGACCAGCGCGACCGGGCGGCCTGTGGAGTCGGTGACCAGCAGCGCGGCGGCCGGCTGCCCGCCCTCGGCACGGCGGCGCTGCGCCTCGGACAGCGGCGTGCCGGTGGCCACCGGCCAGACCGGTCGCGCCAGCCGGGACAGGTCGATGAGCGGGAACCGGCGGCTCACCCGGGCGGACCGGATCGACTGCCCGGCACCCCGCCAGAGGGTGAGTGCGACGAGCAGCATCAGTGGGAGCGCCAGGGGCGCCAGGAAGTCGGCCAGGGTGAGCAGCAGGACCAGGCCGGCGGTGCCGACGGCGACCACACGCCCCGCCCAGCCGGCGACCTCGGTGCCGCGGTGACGGTCGCTTGTCAGGCCCCACACGGCGGCGCGCAACGCCCGGCCGCCGTCCAGCGGCAACCCGGGCAGGATGTTGAACAGCGCGACGATGACGTTGCTCAGCGCGAGCTGGAAGGCGAGCTGGTGGGCCACAGTGCCCTGGGGCAGTGCGAGGGTTGCGGCCACCGCGAGGACGCCGAGCACCGCGGAGACCGCCGGGCCGGCAAGCGAGACGAGCAGGTCGATCCGGGGCGTCGGGGCGTCGCGGTCCATCTCGGTGTACCCGCCGAGCAGCTCCAGGGTGATCCCGCGCACACCGATGCCGTAGCGCCGGGCGGTGAGCGCGTGGCCCAGCTCGTGCAGCAGCACCGAGCCGAGCAGTGACACCACGAACCCGAAGCCGATCAGGTAGCCGCTGATCTGCGACAGGTCCAGCTGCCGGCGGGCGAACTCGGCGTAGAGCACGGCGACCAGCACGGCGAGCAGGAGCATCGAGACGTTGAGGTGCAGCGGAACCCCGAACACCCGGCCCACGCTCAGGCCGGGACGCCGGTCGGACCGGTCGGGCCGGCGCGCCGGCCGAGATGTCTGCTCCATCGCCACGATGCTACGGACCTGCCGTACGCCGGGCGGGCGGCGGTCGGTGTCATACGGGTGCCCTACCCTTTGCGCACATGACGGCGGAACCGGTCACCAGCCCCAAGCCCACCTCCCCGGCACAGACGCCGCCGACGGTGCGGGCCTCGCTGTCCCCCTCGCGGGCGGCGGATTTCAAGACGTGCCCGTTGCTCTACCGTTTCCGCAGCATCGACCGTCTGCCTGAGCGGACGACCATCGAGCAGGCCCGCGGCACCCTCGTGCACGCCGTGCTGGAACGGTTGTTCGACCTGCCCGCGCAGGGCCGCACCCCGGCCGCGGCCGGCGACCTGGTGGCCCCCCAGTGGGACCGGCTGGTCACCGAGCAGCCGGAGCTGGCCGCGATCTTCGACGGCGCGGAGCCCGCCGGCCCTGTGGAGTTCCTACGCTCGGCGGCGGGGCTGCTGGAGGGTTACTTCGCGGTGGAGGACCCGACCCGGCTGGAGCCGGCCGAGCGGGAGAGCCTGATCTCGGCGGTTGTCGACGACGAGCTGCTGATCCGTGGCTACCTGGACCGCCTCGACGTCGCCCCGGACGGCGCGCTGCGGGTGGTCGACTACAAGACCGGTGGCGCCCCGCGGGAGGCGTTCGAGGCGCGGGCGCTGTTCCAGCTGAAGTTCTATGCCCTGGTGCTGTGGCGCACCCGGGGGGTGGTGCCCAAGGTGCTGCGACTGCTCTACCTGCGCGACGCCGAGGTGTTGGATTACGCGCCCGACGCCGACGAGCTGGTCCGCTTCGAGCGCACCGTGGTGGCGCTGTGGCGAGCCATCGAGCAGGCCACCGCCCGGCAGGATTTCCGGCCGCGGCCGAGCCGGCTCTGCGACTGGTGCAGCCACCAGGCCCTGTGCCCCAGCTTCGGGGGAACCCCGCCGCCGTTCCCGGTCGCGCTGGCCGCCCCCGATCCGCTACGCGACGCCCGGAGCGCTCCGGTGGCGCCCGGCGCCGACGAGTGACGGCCCGCCGCGGGCGCCCACCACAGCTGGACGGCCGCGCGCCCGATTGAGACGGCGCCGGGCCGGTCGGGACACGGCGAGCGGCCTGTCTCTACGGTGGTCCGCGACGCACCGGTACGCGTCCGCGACGCACCGTTGCGTCAAACCGACGACCGGCGCGTCGAGACGATGCCGGTGCGTCGAGACGACGACCGGTGCATCGGGACGATGACCGGCGCGTCGGGACGAGGCGTCGGCGCGGAAACGGGAGGCGAGATGACCGATCGGGCAGCGTCCGGGCGGCCGGTGCGGGTCCTGCTCGCCGATGACCAGCCGCTGCTGCGCACCGGGTTCCGCATGGTGCTCGGCGCCGAGCACGACCTGGACGTGGTGGCCGAGGCCGGCGACGGTGTGGAGGCGGTGGAGCTGTCCCGTCGGCTGCTGCCCGACGTGGTGCTGATGGACGTCCGGATGCCCCGGATGGACGGGATCGCCGCGACCCGGGCCATCGTCGACACCCGGCTGCCCGTCCGGGTGCTGGTGCTGACGACGTTCGACCTGGACGAGTACGTGGTGGGCGCGGTGCGCGCCGGTGCCAGCGGGTTCCTGTCCAAGGACGTACCCGCGGAGGAGTTGATCGCGGCTATCCGCACGGTGGCCGGCGGGGACGCGGTGGTGGCGCCACGGATCCTGCGGCGGCTGCTGGAGCGCTTCGCCGACCTGCTGCCCGACCCGACGGCGACCCCGTCGTCGGCGCTCAGCGCGCTCACCGAGCGGGAGCGTGAGGTGCTCGTGCAGGTGGCGCGCGGGTTGTCCAACGCCGAGATCGCGGCGGCGCTGTCGGTGAGCGAGACGACGATCAAGACGCACGTCGGGCACGTGCTGACCAAGCTGGGTCTGCGCGACCGGGTACAGGCGGTGGTGCTGGCGTACGAGTCGGGGTTGGTCCGACCCCGGGCGTAGGCGCCGTCCGGCGACTACCCCGCTCGGCGTACCAGAGGATCACACCGTGGGGGGACGGCCGGGTTGCCGCGGTCACATACCGTGACCCGAGACGGCCCGGCGCTGTTGACCCTCCTGTGACGTGAGGCGGAAGGCTCGACTGCGGCGGTGGGAATCCGCTCGACCGGCCGTCGTGTCAGGGGCAACCCTGACCCGGCATGGGGGTGCACCCGCAGCCGGAAATCCGCTCCGGGTCCGCCCATGGACGGACAGGATCGGCGTGACCAGCGCCGAGAATGGAGCTGCCGCGCCGGACCATCGGGGGGCGGCGCGGTGTTGACAGACGGAACAGACGGAAGAGGTAGATGACGTGACCGCGACGGTAGGCCAGCACGCGCAGGCCGCGGCCCGGGCGAACGACGTGTGGAAGGTGTACGGCAGCGGCGAGGCTCAGGTCATCGCGCTGCGGGGGGTCAGCGCGGAGTTCGAACGGAGCCAGTTCACCGCGATCATGGGCCCGTCGGGTTCCGGCAAGTCGACGCTCATGCACTGCCTGGCGGGCCTGGACTCGGTGACCCGGGGGACTGTGGCGATCGGCGAGACCACCGTCACCGGCCTGGGCGACTCGGGGCTGACGAAGCTGCGCCGGGACAAGGTGGGGTTCATCTTCCAGCAGTTCAACCTGCTGCCCACGCTCACCGCCAAGGAGAACATCCTGCTGCCGCTGTCGATCGCCGGGCGTAAGCCCGACCCGGCCTGGTACGACACGGTGATCGACACTGTCGGCCTGCGGGACCGGCTGGATCACCGGCCGGCGCAGCTCTCCGGCGGCCAGCAGCAGCGTGTGGCATGCGCGCGGGCGCTCGTCTCCCGCCCTGAGGTGATCTTCGCCGACGAGCCGACCGGCAACCTGGACTCGCGCTCCGGCGCGGAGGTGCTGGCGTTCCTGCGCAACTCGGTCCGCGAGCACGGGCAGACCATCGTGATGGTCACCCACGACCCGACCGCCGCCGCGTACGCCGATCGGGTGGTCTTCCTCGCCGACGGGCAGATCGTCTCGGAGTTGATCGAGCCGACGGCTGAGACGGTGCTGGACACCATGAAGAAGCTGGACACTCCCGCTGAGGTGGGCAACTGATGTTCCGGGCGACACTGAAGAGTCTGCTGGCCCGCAAGGTCCGGCTGATCCTGTCCGGGCTGGCGGTGGTGCTCGGCGTGATGTTCGTCTCGGGTGCCTTCGTCCTCACCGACACGCTGGGCCGCTCCTTCGACTCGACCTTCGCCGACGCCTATTCGGACATCGACGTGAACGTGGCGGCGAAACCGAAGGTGGATGTCGACGAGTTCGAGGGCGAACAGACCGCCAATCCGCTGCCGGCCTCGGTGGTGGAGCAGGTCAAGCAGGTGCCGGGGGTGGCGTCGGCGACCGGCGTCGTCGCCGCCGACGGCGCCCGGATCATTGGCAGCAACGGCAAGGTGGTGAGCTCGTTCGGTCCGCCGCAGCTGGGCGAGAACTGGACCGGCGAGAGCGAGCTGCTGCGGCTGCGCGAGGGGCGCGCCCCGCAGGCCGACGACGAGATCGTCATCAACAAGGCGCTTGCCACAGCGGCCAAGGTGCAGGTCGGCCAGAAGGTCGGCGTGCTCACCGCGTTCGAGTCGAAGAAGCGGGACTTCACCCTGGTCGGCATCTTCGGTTACAGCGGTGACCGGGACTCGATCGGTGGCGCCAACGAGGTCTTCTTCACCACGCCTGTGGCGCAGCGGCTGATGCTCGGCGAGCCGGACGTGTTCAGCAGCGTCACCGTGCGCGCTGCCGGTGGGGTCTCCGACGAGAAGCTGCGCGACGACCTGGCCGGTGCCCTCGGCGCCAACTTCCAGGTGAAGACCGGCGAGCAGTTGGCCGCGGACGCCGCGGACGGCCTGAAGGAGGGTCTGTCCTTCTTCAACAAGATCCTGCTCGGCTTCGCCGCGGTGGCGCTGCTGGTGGGCACCTTCCTGATCCTCAACACCTTCTCGATCATCGTCGCGCAGCGGACCCGGGAGTTGGCGCTGATGCGCGCCATCGGGGCCAGTGGCCGGCAGATCATCGGCTCGGTGGTGCTGGAGGCGATAGCCGTGGGGCTCATCGCCTCGGTGCTCGGCCTGGCCGCCGGCATCGGCGTGGGCGCGCTGCTGGCGTTCCTGTTCGGCAAGCTGGCCGGTGGCCTCGCCCTGGCCGGGGTCGGTGTGCCCGCGTCGGCGGTGATCGGTTCGTTCGCCGTCGGCCTGGTGATCACCGTGGTGGCGGCGCTGCTGCCGGCGCTGCGGGCGTCCCGGATCCCGCCGATCGCCGCCATGCAGGACGTGGCCACACCGGACCGGCCGCTGACCAAGGTCACCGTGGCCGGGTCGGTGGTCACCGGCATCGGCGCCGTGCTGCTCTTCCTCGGGCTCAGCGGCAACGCCGGCGGCCAGACCCTGACGACAATCCTGGGCGGGGTGCTGTTCGCCTTCATCGGGGTTGCGCTGCTGACCCCGCTGCTCAGCCGGCCGGTGGTGAGCCTGCTCGGGGCGATCTTCTCCTGGTCGGTGCCGGGCAAGCTGGGCCGGCTCAACTCCGGGCGCAACCCGCGCCGCACCGCGATCACGGCCGCCGCGCTGATGGTCGGCATCGCGCTTGTCACAGGCGTCACGGTGATCCTCGACTCTGCCAAGGGCAGCATCGGCGCGCTCGCCCAGGACAGCATCAAGGCCGAGCTGGTGATCGCCGGGAGCCAGGGCGGCCCGCGCCCGCCGAGTTTCGACCCGGCGGTGCTGGACCAGGCCAAGACTCTGCCCGGCGTGCAGATGGTCACCGGCGAGTACGGCGACATGGCGAAGCTCAACGGCGAGAGCACCTGGGTCGGGGCCAGCAGCGACATCGCGTCGCTGCGGCAGATCTTCAGCGCCAAGCCGACCGCCGGTGACATCGACCGGCTCGGGCCGACGCAGATGCTCGCCAGTTCCGACACTGCCGCCTCGCGTGGCTGGTCGGTGGGTTCGACTGTCGACGTGCAGTTGACCCGGGGCGAGGCGCGGACGTACACGGTCAGCGGCATCTACGAGTCCGGGCAGCTGTTGAACCCTGTGGTGCTTCCGGTGACGGCGGCGAAGGACTTCGCGATCCCGCAGCCCTTCCAGGGGTACATCCAGCTGGCGCCCGGCACCGCCGTTGCCGACGTACAGCCGCAGGTGGAGTCGTTGCTCGCGGACAGCCCCGAGGTGTCGGTGGCTGACCGGAACGCGTTCATCGAGCAGCAGACCAGTCAGCTCGACGGGCTGCTCACGATGATCCAGATCCTGCTGGCGCTTGCCATCGTGATCGCCGTGCTGGGCATCATCAACACCCTGGCGCTGTCGGTGCTGGAGCGGACCCGCGAGTTGGGCCTGCTGCGGGCCATCGGCCTGCGCCGTGGGCAGACCATGGCCATGATCACGGTCGAGGCGGTGGTGATCTCCGTGTTCGGCGCGCTGCTGGGCGTGGTGGTCGGCGCCGGTCTAGGCGCGGCCGTGGTCGAGGCGCTCAAGGACGACGGGATCACCGACCTGATCCTGCCGTGGGGGCAGATGGGTGTCTTCCTCGGTCTCGCCGCGATCATCGGGGTGGTGGCCGCGGTGCTGCCCGCCGTGCGTGCGGCCCGGATCAACGTCCTGGGCGCCATCGCCCACGACTGACCGGCAACAGCAGAGGCCCCCGATCGGATCGCGATCGGGGGCCTCTGCTGTTGCGGCCAGGGTTCTCCTGACGTCTGAATCAGCCGGTCGCGCCGGCTCGGTCGGCGAGCAGCCCGGCGAGCACGTCCAGGTCCACGCCGGTCAGGCTCTCCACCTGGTGTACGCCTGCCGTGTCGGGCAGAGGCGTCTCCGGTACGGCAAGCACCGCCGCGCCGGACGCGAGCGCGCTTGCCACACCGGTCGCCGAGTCCTCGATCGCCACGCACCGCTCGATCGGTACGTCGAGCAGTCGAGCCGCCGTCAGGTACGGCTCGGGGTGCGGCTTGGCGGCCACCACCTCGTCGCCGCAGACCACAGCGTCGAAGTTGTCCCGACCGAGGGTGTCCAGGGCGATCTCGACAAGCGCACGGCCGCTGGAGGTGACGAGCGCCGTGGGGATGCCCGCCGCGCGGACCGCGCCCAGCAGGGCGAACGCGCCCGGCTGCCAGCGCAGCCCGGTGCGGAACAGCTCCAGGATCCGGGCGTTGATCCACGCCGCGCTGATCTCCGCGTCCCGCTCGGGCTGGCCCAGGTCGTCGTGCAGGATGCGCATCGACTCGGCCATGCTGGTGCCGGTGATCGACCGCCGGCCGTCCTCGGAAAGCTCACCGCCGTACTCCCGGGCCAACTCCTGGAGCGCGACGTCCCACAGCTTCTCGCTGTCGACGAGCGTGCCGTCCATGTCGAAGAGCACTGCGGCGGGGTGATGGCTGCTCAGCGGGTCCTCCAGGGTCGTGGGCGACATCGGCGATCCTGCCAGGGTCGGTCACGACCGGTGCCGGCGACGGACGCCGAGGTGACCCGGTTAACGCCGCTTTGCCGGGCTGGACACCCGATCAACCGAGGTCGCAGGCCTTCAGCGAACGCTCGTATCCCCGGAAGAACGAGTCGGTGCGCTGCTCGGAGGTGCCGTGCGAGCCCTCGGCGAACCACGGCTGGTCGGGGTCGTCACCGACCGCCGCCACTCCTTCCCGGAACTCCTCCAGGTCGCCTTCGGCCAGGGTCAGCGCACCGGAGCGCACCGAGTCGCCGAGGTACGCGCCGGCCATGCAGTCGGCCTGCAACTCCTGCTGGATGGTGAAGCTGTAGTTGATCCCGAGCCGCACCTGGATGCCGTGCGCGTACTCGTGCCCGAGCAGGTAGAACACGAACGCGTCACCGACCTGGCGGAACGCCGCCACCGACCAGTTGACGTCGTACGCGATGAAGTCGCCCCGCGAGCAGTAGACGGCGTTGTTGCGGGGCAACGGCTGGCCGCCGCAGGACACCTCGCCCTCCCGCTGGTACGGGATGATCCGCCGGATCGGCTCGAACCGCTGCCCGGACGCCTTGAACTGGGCGGCCCAGTAGCGCTCGGCGACCGCCTGCGCGTCGGCGACGTCCTGCTCGAACTCGGCCACGCTCGTGGTGCTGTCGGCCCGGGTGGTGTCCGCCCCCGGCGACGCCGGGGACTGGCCCGGCGCGGGGCGCTCCGCCTGCGGCTCGGTCAACCCACCGCCGGCGCAGGCGAGCGACACCAGCGCGGCGACCACCAGAGCGGCCAACGCGCCTCGGGCGTCGCGTCCTGATCGTGCCCCCACTGCGCCTCCCCAGGTCGTCGGTGTCGCGCTGGGCAATACCCCGACGACACGACCGCCAAGCCCGTCACCAGTTACACGAGCGGCACGGGCAGACGGTTCACGACCCTGCGCACGCTGCATCCCACGGACGCCTGACGCCTGCCACCGGCAGGCACAATGGACCGCCTGTTCAGCCGCTGGAATCGCGGCCGCGCTGCCAGGTGTCGCCCTGGCCGCCGTGCCGCTCGGCCTCGTACCGCTGCTGCCGAGCCCGGGCGTCCCGCCCAGCCGCACGGTCGTCGTCCCCGATCCCACCGGCGTTACGCCCCGCCAGACGACAACCCCGTACGCCGCGCCAGCGACAACCGCGAGAACCCCGACCACCACCCACACGGTCTCCACGAGGCCAACCTAATCCCCCCACGACCACCCCTGCGGTCCCCTGATCATGAGGTTGTCGGCATCTTCCCCGGCGTGTCGGAACGGCAACCGCATGGTCAACAAATCGGATGGGGCGAGCGTGTCCGGGGACCGGGTCTGAGGTTCGACGTTTCCTGTGACGGACGCCGGGCCCCCGCCCGGAACAGGAGGAGGCAAACACGATGAAGTACATGATTCTGCTCTACGGGTCGCAGCGGGACTACGACGTGCTGGCGGGTCGGGCCTCCGACCGGCCGGCGATGTCGGCCGAGCAGGTCGCGGCCATGCACAAGCACATGGAGACGTTCCATCAGACGCTCGCCGAGTCCGGGGAACTCGTCGACGCCCGAGGGCTCAGCGAGCCGGTGCACGCCCGCCGGGTGCAGGTGCGCGACGGCGCGCCGGTGGTCACCGACGGTCCGTACCCGGAGACGCAGGAGGTCCTCGCGGGCTACACGGTCGTGGAGTGCGCCAGCTTCGACCGGGCCACCGAGATCGCCGCCGGCCTTGTCGACCCCGGCACCCCCGGCGCGTACGTGGACGTGCGGCCGGTGCTCGACGGCGTCGAGGACCTGGGCGGCTGACCGGTGCCGGAAACACCCGTCGAGGACCTGCTGCGCAGCCTGGCGCCGCAGGTCCTCGGCGCGCTCGTCCGCCGCTTCGGGCACTTCGACACCGCCGAGGACGCGGTGCAGGAGGCGCTGATCGCGGCGGCGGACGGGTGGCCGCGCGACGGCGTACCGGAGAATCCGCGCGGCTGGCTCATCACCGTGGCGTCGCGGCGGCTTACCGACCTGTTGCGTCGTGACCAGGCCCGGATCCGGCGGGAGGACACGGTGGCGCGGTGGACGCCGCCGGAGCGGTGGCTGGCGCCGCCCGCCGACCGGCCGCCGGAGGACGCCGACGACACGCTCATCCTGCTGTTCCTGTGCTGCCATCCGGCGCTCACACCTGCCTCGCAGATCGCGCTCACGCTGCGGGCCGTGGGTGGTCTGAGCACCGCCGAGGTGGCGCGCGCGTTCCTGGTGCCGGAGGCGACGATGACCCGGCGGATCAGCCGGGGCAAGCAGCGGATCCGCGACAGCGGGCTGCGCTTCGCACCGCCGATCGGCGCAGAGCGCGCCGACCGGCTCGCCGCCGTGCTGCACGTCCTCTATCTGATCTTCACCGAGGGGTACGCGCGCACCGCCGGCCCCGGTTTGCTGCGTGCCGACCTGACCGCCGAGGCGATCCGGCTGGCCCGTCTGGTGCACCGGCTGCTGCCCGACGACCCTGAGGTCCTGGGGCTGCTGGCGTTGATGCTGCTCACCGATGCCCGCGCACCCGCTCGCACCGGCCCGCACGGCGAGTTGGTGCCGATGGCGGAGCAGGACCGCAGCCGGTGGCGGGCCGATCAGATCGCCGAGGGGGTCGCCCTGATCACCGAGGCGCTACCGCGCGGGGTCGTCGGACCGTACCAGCTGCAGGCGGCCATCGCTGCGGTGCACGACGAGGCGCCGAACGCGGCAGCCACCGACTGGGCGCAGATCACCGCCCTGTACGAGGTGCTGCTCGGCCTCGCCGACAACCCGGTCGTGGCGCTCAACCACGCGGTGGCGGTGGCGATGAGCACTGGCGCGCGGGCCGGCCTGGCGCTCCTGGCCGGGTTGGCCGGCGACGCCCGGTTGGCCGACGATCCGCGGCTGCCTGCCGCCCGCGCGCACCTGTGGGAGTCCGAGGGTGATCGGGTCGCGGCGCGCGAGGCGTACCGGCTGGCGGCGGCGCTGTCGACGAACCTTGCCCAGCAGCGCTACCTGAACGCCCGCGCGGACCGCCTCGCCGACGATCCGCCGGCAGAGACGGACGGAGGGGTTCCTGGCTGAGCAACCGGGAACCCCTCCGTGAACGAGGCGGGATCAGGGGCTGGCGGCAAGGAAGACGAAGGCGGCCAGCAGCACCAGGTGCACGCCACCCTGCAACACGTTGGCCCGGCCCGGGACCACTGTCAGGACCGCTGTCACAGCGGTGAGCGCGAGCAGGACGAGTTGGGTGCCGCCGAGGCCGAGCAGCAGCGGCCCGTCCAGCCAGATCGAGGCGATCGCGATGGCCGGGATGGTCAGGCCGATGCTTGCCATCGCGGAGCCGAGCGCCAGGTTGAGGCTGATCTGGACGCGGTCGCGGCGGGCGGCGCGGCCGGCGGCCAGTGTCTCCGGCAGCAGCACCAGCAGCGCGATGATCACGCCGACGAACGCGTGCGGCAGGTTCGCCCCCGCCACGGCGGCCTCGATGGTCGGTGAGACGGTCTTGGCGTCGCCGACCACCGCTACCAGTGCCACAAGCAGCAGGCCGAGGCTGACCAGCGCCGCGCGGTTCGTGGGCGGCTTGGCGTGCTCCTCCGTCTCGATGACCTTGCCCCGGCTGTCGACCGGCAGGAAGTAGTCGCGGTGCCGGCCGGTCTGCACGAGCACGAACAGCCCGTACAGGGCCAGTGAGGCGACGGCGGCGAAGGCGAGCTGGGCCGGGCTGAACTCCGGGCCCGGCCGGGCCGTGGTGAAGGTCGGGATGACAAGGCTCAGGGTGGCCAGGGTGATCACGGTGGCCAGCGCCCCGCCGGTGCCCTCCGGGTTGAACACGGCCACCCGTCGGCGGAGTGCTCCGAGCAGCAGCGACAGGCCGAGTATGCCGTTACAGGTGATCATGACGGCGGCGAAGACGGTGTCCCGGGCGAGCGACTGCGTCTTCTCCGGCCCGCTGATCATCAACGTGACGATCAGTGCGACCTCGATGACGGTGACCGCGACGGCGAGCACCAGTGACCCGTACGGCTCTCCCACCCGGTGCGCGACCACCTCGGCGTGGTGCACGGCCGCGAGCACCGCACCGCCCAGCAGCGCCGCCACCACCACCACGATGGGGCCGGAAAGTTCTCGTCCCCAGGTCACGACCAGCATGAGCACCGCGAGCACAGGCACGGCGACAGTCCAGTCGGACATGCGGAATCGGAGCAGGGCTGCTGGCATACGTTCAAGAGTGCCAGGTCAGGTGATCATGTCGCCACCATCGACGGGAGCGACTGGGAGTGTTGGAAATCTCCACAGAAATTATGCGTAACCGATGGGTTACACTTTCCGGGTGGACGAGGTGGCCGCCGCGATCGCGGACCCGGTGCGGCGACGCATCCTGACCCTGCTGCGCGACGCGCCGCTGCCCGCGGGCGAGATCGCCACGCAGTTCGCCATCAGCCGACCCGCTATCAGCCGCCACCTGCGCGTGCTGCGCGAGTGCGGACTGGTCCGCGACGACCTTGTCGGCCGCAGGAGGATCTACCGGCTCGACACCGGCCCGCTCGCCGAACTGCTCGACTGGCTCGCCGATCTCGCCACGCCCGCGCCGTGGGAGCGGCACCTCGACGCGCTGGAGACCGAGGTCTATCGCACCCGCCGAGAGAGCCGCGCCCGCGGCCCGGCGGAGCACCGAAGGGAGCACACGGCATGACCCGCACACCAGGCGGACGCCTGTTCCGCACCGCCACCGGCCATGATCTCGTCCTCACCCGCACGTTCCGCGCACCGGTGGCGGACGTGTGGGCCAGCCTGACCGAGCCGCAACGCACCGCCCGCTGGTTCGGCCCCTGGGAGGGCGACGCCGCGCCGGGCCGGACCATCCGGGTCCAGATGGCGTACGAGGAGGAGCAGCCCTGGTGCGAGGTCCGCATCGAGGAGTGCGAACCACAGCGACACCTCGCCGTGTCGATGGTCGACAGCTACGGCGCCTGGCTGCTGGACATGGCGTTGGCCGAGACCGACGGCACCACCCAGCTGCGGTTCACCCAGCACCTCACCACCCTCGACGGCGTCGCCGAGACGGGTGCGGGATGGGAGTACTACCTCGACATGCTCGTCGCCTCCCGGGACGGCTCGCCCCGGCCGGCCTTCGACGACTACCACCCGGCCATGCGGTCCTACTACCAGGCGCTGGCCGCCGCCCCGGCCACACCCGCCACACCGGACCCGGTGCGCGCCGCTGATCAGGGCTTGACACCCTGATCCGATGCGATCCACCGACCACCTCGCCACCAGCCGCTACGCGCGGATGCGCTGGAACACGCCGCTGTCGGAGGAGCACGCGGCCCTGCTGCTGCGACGACTCGACGTCCGGCCCGGTGCGCGCGTACTCGATCTCGGGTGTGGTTGGGGTGAGCTGCTGCTCAGGGCCGTCGCCGCCGGTGGTGTGGCCGGCCCGGTCGCGACGAGGGGGGTCGGCGTCGACACCGACGAGGCCGCCCTCGCCCGGGGGCGCGCACTCGCCGCCGGTCGGTCGCTGAACCGGCACGTCGCCTTCGTGATGGGGGAAGCGGCCGCCTGGCACGAGCCGGCCGACCGGGTCCTGTGCATCGGCTCGGCGCACGCCTTCGGCGGCACCGGCGCTGCCCTCGACGCGTTGGCCAAGGTGGTCCGGCCGGGCGGTCGGCTGCTGTTCGGCACCGCCTACTGGCAACGCGACCCCACGGCGGCGGCCGAGCAGATCTTCGGCGCGGACATCACGGACCTCGCGGGCCTCGTCGAGACCGCCCGGGGGCGGGGCTGGCGGATGCTGCACGTGAGCACCGCCGATCAGCGGGAGTGGGACGACTTCGAGTCCACCTGGCTCGCGGGCCGGCAGGAGTGGCTGCTGACGTACCCGCAGGATCCCCGCGCGGCGCAGGTCCGCGCCGAACTCGACGACCGGCTACGCCAGTACGTCGGCGACTACCGCGGCGTCGTCGGCCTCGCGTACCTCGTCCTGGGTCACTGACCCTCTGTCGTTGACCCCGGTGGCTACGCTGCGCGGGGTGAGCGGCCGACCTCGCCTCGCCCTGCACTGGCGGGTCCTCGTCGTGTTCACCGGCGCGGTGCTGGTGTGGCTGTTCCTCCATCACGACGCCCTGCTCGGCCGTGACTACAGCCGCACGACCCACGTCGTCCGGGCCGTCCTCACGACGGCGCTCGTCGTACCCCTTGTGGTGGCCGCCCGGCGTCTGCTGGACCGGCGTCCGTGGGCCGGGCTCGGGCTGCCCTCGCTGCGGGCCGGCTGGCGACGCCTGCTGCTCGGTATGGCCTGCTGGCTCGTCCCGGCCGCCGTCGGGCTCGCGCTCTGCCTCGGCCTCGGCTGGGTCGAGATCAGCCTACGGACGTCACTGGGCGACGCCGTGCGCGTGGCGGCCCTGCTTGTCGTGCTCGTCTTCCTGTACGAGGCGCTGCCGGAGGAACTGGTCTTCCGTGGCTACCTGCAACACTCCCTCGCCACCCGGTTGCCGGCCTGGCAGGCGGCTGTCGGGCAGGCCGCGCTGTTCACCGCGTTCGGGTTCCTCGTCGGAGCCGCCCGGTCGCCCGACCGGCTGCTGCTCTTCTTCGTCTTCGCGCTGCTGCTGGGTGGCTTCCGCGCCGCGACCGGCGACATCTGGGCGGGCATCGGCTTCCACGTCGCCTTCCAGACCGTCGCCCAACTGTTCGGGGACGTGGGCGGCGTCTTCGACGTGCGGGGCGCCGACGTCCTGGGCGGCGTCGCGATGGGGGCCATACCGTTCGCTGTCGGGTGGACCGTCGTACGGCACCTCTACCGGGACCGCCTGGACTGGCGTGCCGTCCGCCCGGAGGCCGATTCCTGACGCTTCTCGTTCGCTGTCGGATTCCAACCCGTGGACGCCGCCAGGCGAGCGCTTGACGACGCTCATACATCAGAGGTTTACTGCCTCAGCGACGACAATCGATATACTGTGAACGCTCACAATGGTCGCTCGGAGCCGTCGGCTGGCTCCACGCGCGCCATTCGGGCACCACCACACCACCTCGGCCGAGCATCGGCGGCTTGGCTTCCGCACCACCGCCACCCTGGCCCTGGCGTGCCCGCGGGCACATCCGGGGTCGCTGCTCAGCAGAGGAGCACAAGCATGCGTTCCCGTCCCCGTGTGTTGGCACTCATCACCGGCCTGGCCGTGATGCTGGCCAGCCTCGTCGCCCTTCCGGCCCCGGCCTCGGCCGCACCCCTGACAAAGGTCCTGGTGTTCAGCAAGACCGCCGGGTTCCGCCACTCGTCCATCCCCACCGGCATCGCGGCCATCCAGCAGCTCGGCGCGGGCAACGGGTTCACAGTGACCTCCACCGAGGACGCCGGCCAGTTCACCACCTCCAACCTGGCCCAGTACCAGGCGGTGGTCTTCCTGTCGACGACCGGTGACGTCCTCAACGCCAGCCAGCAGTCGGCGTTCGAGGCGTACATCGCCGCCGGCGGCGGATACGTCGGTGTGCACGCCGCCGCCGACACCGAATACAGCTGGCCCTGGTACGGCGGGCTGGTGGGGGCGTACTTCGACTCGCACCCGGCGATCCAGACCGCGACGGTACGGATCGAGGACCGGACGAACCCGTCGACCGCCCACCTCGGCGACACCTGGGTCCGCTCCGACGAGTGGTACAACTACCGCACCAACCCCCGGTCGAGCGTGCGGGTACTCGCCAGCCTCGACGAGTCGTCCTACAGCGGCGGCAACATGAGCGGCGACCACCCGATCACCTGGTGCAAGGCGTACGGCGGCGGACGGGCCTGGTACACGGGTCTCGGCCACACCGAGGCGTCCTACAGCGACCCGAACTTCACCCAGATGCTGCTCGGCGGCCTGCGCGTCGCCGCGGGCGCGGTCACGGCGGACTGCTCGCCGCGCACCACCACTCCGCCGCCTCCGCCCAGCGGATCGAGCCTGCGGGCACGGGCCAACAACCAGTACGTCAGCGCGCCGAACTCCACCACCGCGCTGATCGCCAACCGCAGCGCCATCGGCACCAGCGAGCGGTTCGACCTGGTCGACCTGGGCAACGGCAACGTCGCGCTGCGCGCCAAGAGCAACGGGCAGTTCGTGGCCGCCGAGAACGCCGGCGCCGCCGCGCTGATCGCCAACCGGGCCAGCGCCGGTGCGTGGGAGACGTTCCAGCTCGTGCGCAACTCCGACGGCACTGTGAGCCTGCGGGCCACCGTCAACAACAGGTACGTCGCCGCCGAGAACGCGGGCGCGTCCGCGCTTATCGCCAACCGGACCTCGATCGGCCAGTGGGAGAAGTTCGACCTCGTCACCGGCTGACCCCACCCCCGGTTCGCCTCTCACCACCCCCACCCGGCCGTGGTGCGCCCCCGCACGCCCGGCCCTGGTCGTCGAGGAAGGACGATCATGCTCTCGTACCCCCGGCGCTGGCCCCGGGCCCTCGTCGCGGCGTTCACCGCCGCCGCGGGCGTGCTCCTGGCCGTTGCCGCACCAACCCCCGCCCAGGCGGTGGTGATCCCCGCCTCCGACTACCAGCAGGTCAAGCTCGCCACCGGCTCGGCGGAGCTCGGTGAGGCCATGTCCCTGGCCGTCCTGCCCAACCGCTCGGTGCTGCACACCGCCCGCAACGGCGTCCTGCGGGTGACCGACGTGGCAGGCAACACAAAGGTCTCCGGGACGCTGTCGGTCTACACCCACGACGAGGAGGGGTTGCAGGGCGTCGCCGTCGACCCCAACTTCGCCACCAACCGGTGGATCTACCTCTACTACTCCCCCACGTTGAGCACGCCGTCCGGGGACGCCCCCACCACCGGCTCGCAGTCGGACTGGGACAGGTGGAAGGGGCACCTGCGGTTGTCCCGGTTCACCCTCAACACCGACGACACGCTCAACATGGGCAGCGAGAGGATCGTGCTCCAGGTCGCCAACGACCGTGGGCAGTGCTGCCACGTCGGTGGTGACCTGGACTTCGACGCCGCCGGCAACCTGTATCTGACCACCGGCGACGACACCAACCCGTTCGAGTCGTCCGGCTACGCGCCGCTTGACGAGCGGACCAACCGCAACCCGCAGTTCGACGCCCAGCGCACGGCGGCCAACACCAACGACCTGCGGGGCAAGCTGCTGCGGATCAAACCGCAGGCCGACGGCACGTACACGATCCCGTCGGGCAACCTGTTCGCGCCCGGGACTGCCAACACCCGCCCCGAGATCTACGCGATGGGCCTGCGCAACCCGTTCCGGATGAGCGTCGACAAGGCCACCGGCGTCGTCTACCTCGGCGACTACGGCCCGGACGCCGGGTCCACGAACTCCAGCCGGGGCCCCCAGGGTCAGGTCGAGTTCAACCGGATCACGGCGCCCGGCAACTACGGCTGGCCGTACTGCACGGGCACCAACACGAGCACGGAAACATACAACGAATACACGTTCCCGTCCGGGCCGTCGCAGTCCAAGTACAACTGCACGGGCGGGCCGACGAACAACTCGTTCCGCAACACCGGCCTCACCACGCTGCCCGCGGCGAAGCCGGCCTGGATCAAGTACGCCGGAGACTCCGGGTCACCGTCGGAGTTCGGCAGCGGCTCGGAGTCCCCGATGGGCGGGCCGGTCTACCGGTACGACGCGTCGCTCAACTCCAGCATCAAGTTCCCCGCGTCGCTGAACGGGCAGTTCTTCGCCGGCGAGTACGGCCGCCGCTGGATCAAGGCCATCGCCGTCAACTCCGACGGCTCCCGTGGCGAAATCTCCAACTTCCCGTGGAGCGGCACGCAGGTCATGGACATGGCCTTCGGCCCGGACGGCGCCCTGTACGTGCTGGACTACGGCACCGGCTCGAACAACCAGGCGCTGTTCCGGATCGAGTACATCGGCGGCGGCAACCGCAACCCGATCGCTGTCGCCTCGGCGAACCCGACCTCCGGGCCGAGCCCTCTGACAATCAACTTCTCGTCGGCGGGTAGCTCCGACCCCGAGGGTGGGGCGCTGAGCTACCTGTGGACCTTCGGCGACGGCACCACGTCGACGGCGGCGAACCCTACGAAGACGTACACCACTAACGGCACGTACAGCCCCACACTGAAGGTCACCGACCCGACCGGTCTGTCCGGCACGGCGAGCCTTGTCGTCACGGTGGGCAACACCGCTCCGACGGTGTCGCTGACTCTGCCCGCCGACGGGCAGCTGTTCAGCTTCGGTGACACGGTGCCGTACCAGATCTCGGTGAGCGACCCGCAGGACGGGACGATCGACTGCGCCCGGGTGAGCCTCACCTACGCGCTGGGCCACGACAGCCACGCCCACCAGATCACCTCGAAGAACGGGTGCAGCGGCACGATCACCGTACCCACGGACGGTGAGCACGACGCGGCGGCAAACATCTACGGCGTCTTCGACGCCGCCTACACCGACAACGGCGCGCTCACCACGCACAGCATCAAGACCCTGCAGCCGAAACACCGCCAGGGTGAGCACTTCGGCGCCCAGTCGGGTGTCCAGGTCACCGAGCACACGAGCGCCGAGGGTGGCCGCACCGCCGGGTTCATCGAGAACAACGACTGGATCTCGTACCAGCCGTACAACCTGTCCAATGCGACGCGCTTCACCGTGCGGGCGTCGTCGGCGGGTGCCGGCGGCACCATCGAGGTCCGTGCCGGATCGGCGACCGGCACACTGCTGGGCACCGTCACGGTGCCGGTGACCGGCAACTGGGAGACCTTCACCGAGGTGTCCGGCGCCATCACCAACCCGCCCGCCTCGACGACCACGTTGTACCTGGTCTTCAAGGGTGGGTCCGGCTACCTGTTCGACGTCGACGCGTTCACCTTCACCACGGGCACCACTGGCGGCACCGCCGGGATCAGCCTGCGGGCGCAGGTCAACAACCAGTACGTGTCGGCGGTCGGCACCACCGCGCTGATCGCCAACAAGGCCACAGTCGGGTCGACCGAGCAATTCGACAGGGTGGACGCCGGCAACGGCACCATCGCCCTGCGGTCCCGCGCGAGCGGCCTGTACGTCTGCGCCGAGAACGCGGGCACCGAACCACTTGTCGCCAACCGCACGACGATCGGCGCGTGGGAGACGTTCCAGCTCATCACCAACACCGACGGGACTGTCAGCCTTCGCGCCACCGTCAACAACCAGATCGTGGCCGCCGAGAACGCCGGAGCGGGCTCGTTGATCGCCAACCGCGCGTCGGTCGGCTCCTGGGAGAGGTTCATCCTGACCGGCTAGGAGCGCGTGGGTCCGGCCTGGACACTGTCCAGGCCGGACCCACGCCGCGGCGCTCAGCTCTGCTGCGGAATGTCAGTCGTGTACGCCAGCTCGCGACCCGCCTCGACGTCGGCGGTCAGCGAGTCGATCCGGGCCCTGGCCAGAGAGTAGGAATCCGAACCGAGCAGCTGGTGCAACGGCGCCTCACCCGAGGCAGCCACCTCGATGATGGCTGTCGCGGCCCGCACCGGGTCACCGAGCTGGGTGCCGGGCATCGCCAGGTGCGCCTCGGTCATCTCCCGGATCGACTCGTAGCCGGCCACCGTCCCCGACGGCAGGCCGAGCGACTCCGTACGCAGGAAGTCGGTCCGCATGTAGCCCGGCTCCACGAGGTTGACCCGCACACCGAACCCGCCGACCTCCGCGGCCAGCGACTCGGTGAGCCCCTCCACTGCGTACTTTCCGGCGCAGTAGAGGCCCCAGCCCGGAAACGAGGTCAGGCCGAGGATCGAGGAGACGTTGATGATGTGTCCGCTGCTTTGCTCGCGCAGGTGCGGCAGCACGGCACGGAGGACGTTCCAGAGTCCGAAGATCTGCACGTCGAACATCTGTCGGGCGTCGGCGTCGGTGACCTCCTCGACGGCGGCGAGATAGCCGTAGCCGGCGTTGTTCACGACGACGTCGATCGCGCCGAACCGCTCGACGGTCGAGCCGATCGCCGCCGCGACCGCCGACTCGTCGGTGAGGCTCACCTCGATCGGCAGCAGCCGGGACCGGTCCACGGAGGCCAGGGCCGCGTCGAGACGCTCGGCCGACCTTGTCGTCGCCGCGACGTTGTCGCCCCGCTCGAGGAGCTGCTTGACCAACTCCAGGCCGAGCCCACGGGAGGTGCCCGTGACGAACCAGGTGGCGGGTCGGGTGGTGGGGTAGGCCATCGAAGTTCTCCTTGTGACTGGTGTGGCAGCTTGTGAAGCGCTGAGCACTGCGGGAACGCATTTCATGCTGCTGCGGGGCGGGGGGCTCGGACACCCCTGGCCGGGCCCAGCCGTACCGGGGAATGCCGTGCCCACCCAGCACCTGGGCGTTCGCCGCGACGCGCGCGATGATTGACGGCATGGTGCGACGGACAGAGCTGGGAGACTTCCTGCGGAAGTGCCGCGCCGACACGACGCCGGAGGCGGCGGGATTCGTCGAGCAGTCCGGCAGGCGCGTCCGCGGCCTGCGCCGGGAGGAGGTGGCGCAGCTCGCCGGGGTGAGCGTCGACTACTACACCCGCCTCGAACAGGGCCGGCACACGAGCCCCTCGGAGGCGGTCCTCGACGCGTTGGGGCGGGTGTTCCGGCTTGAGGCCGCCGCCCGGGCCCACCTCGCCGACCTGGCCCGGCCGGCCCGGCACCGCACCGGGGACGTGCCGGGGCAGCGGGTACGGCCCGCCATGCACCAGCTGATCGCCTCGATGGTCGACCACCCGGCGTTCATCGTCGGCCGCCGCACCGACGTCCTCGCGTCGAACCTGCTGGCGCGCACCCTGCTCACCGACTGGCCCCGACTGCCGCCCCGCGAACGCAACTACACCCGGTGGGTCCTCCTCGACCCCGCCGCCCGCGAGGTCTACACCGACTGGGCGACAGTGGCGGCCGACGTCGTGGGCACCCTGCGCCTCTACGCCGGCCGCTTCCCCGACGACCCTCAGCTCAACGAACTCGTCGGCGAGCTGACAATCAAGAGCCCGCAGTTCCGCACCTGGTGGGACAACCACCGGGTGCACGAGCGGACCCACGGCACCAAACACATGATCCACCCCGCCGTGGGACCCATCACCATCCGGTACGAGGCGCTGACGCTGCCGGGCGACGACGACCAGACCCTCTTCGTCTACAACACCGATCCCGGCAGCAGCTCACACGACAACATGCGCCTGCTCGCGCTCTGGACGACGCAGAACACGGCGGCGGACGAGGAGCGGAACCAGCGCCTCCACCGGTAACCGACCGCAGCGACCACGATGACTGCTTGACAACCACCCGTATCCAGAGTGGACGATGCATCGTGCGGATTCTCGTGGTGGGTGGCAGCGGTCTGATCGGCGCGCATGTCGTGGAGGTCCTGCGCGAGCGGGGCCACGCCGCGACCACTGTGGCGCGTACCGCCCGCCCGGGTGTCGACCACCTTGTCGACGTGGACGCCGCCTCGGTCGACGACCTGCGCCCGCTGCTCGCCGACCACGACGGCGTCGTCTACGCCACCCGCACCGACGAGCAACGACCGCTGCCGAAGCCGATCTATCCGCAGTTCCGCCACGACAACGTCGAGCCGGTCGTGCGCCTGTTCACCGCCGCGCGCCTGGAGGGCCTCACCCGAGGGGTCGTCATGGGCTCGTACTACACCTGTTTCGACAGGTTGCATCCGCAGTGGCGGCTCGCCGAGCGGCACACGTACATCCGGTGCCGGGTGGAACAGGCCCGGGAAGGACGGGAAGCCGCGGGCACCGATCTGCCGGTCGCCGTCCTCGAACTGCCGTTCGTCTTCGGCCGCGCCGGTGACCGGCTGCCCAACTGGGCCGGGCCGCTGGACCGGTGGGCGCGCTCGCGTACACCTCTGGTCGCCCCCACCGGCGGAACCGCCGCAGCCTCGGCGCGCAGCGTCGCCGAGGTCACGGTGGATGCCCTGGAGGCGGCCAGCGGCGACGACATCCCGGTGGCCGACGAGAACCTGACCTGGGACGACATGCTCGGCCGCATCGCCGCGGCGGTGGGTCGACCTCGTCGGGTTTCGCGGATGCCGTCCGGCGCGGCGAAGGCCGCCCTGCGCCTCGGCGGCGCGCTCCAGGCCCTCGGTCGCAAGGAGTCGGGCATCAACCCGACCTACCTCGCCGACCTCCTGCTCGCCGAGTTGTTCATCGAGCCGACGACCGGCCGACCGCTGGGTCGGGCCCTGCGCGAGACATTCGGCGAGGGTGCCGCCTAGCCTGGCGGCGCGCCCTCAGGCAGCGGCGTCCCGCTCCAGGTGCTGGTAGGCGGTGCGGATAACCGAGTCCAGCCGTTCCCGGGCCTCGGCGAGGTCGCTCAATTGGCGGTCGATGCGGTTCCGCTCGGCCGTGAGCCTGGCGATCATGTCGGGCGTGGCGCTGCCGGTGTAGACGCACGGGAGCAGTTCGAGGATGTCCCGGCTCGACAGGCCGGCGGCGTAGAGCTGCTGGATGAGGTTCACCCGCTCCACCGCTGCCGCGCCGTAGTGTCGCTGCCCGCTCGCGCTGCGCTCGGCCTGCAACAGGCCCTGCTCCTCGTAGTACCGCAGGGCGCGCACGCTGACCCCGGATCGCTCCGCCACCTCGCCGATGCGCACAATCACCCCTTTCGGTACGTCCCACCGCGCCGGTTCCTGCCTCTGACGTCACCGTCAGCAACGACAGTAGCGCCGGCCCACCCCCGCCGACGTGTGACCCGGACCACTCGATGTTGCCTCTGACGTCAACGTCAGCAAATAGCGTCGCCAGTCGTCAACACACATGAAGGAGAGCGACGATGAGCCGCGCATTTGGCTACCACGCATTCGGTGGCCCCGAGGTCCAGCAGTACTTCGATCGACCCGACCCGAAGCCCGCCGACAACGAGATCCTCATCCGGGTCCGGGCAGCCGGGGTGGCACGCCTCGACCACCTGCTCCGCGACGGCGCCGTCCCGGCGCTCAACGGGCACGTACCGTTCCCGCAGGTGATGGGGATGGAGGCCGCCGGCGACGTTCTCGCGGTCGGGGCCGGCGTCACCGATCTCAAGGTGGGCGACGCGGTGTTCGGGTTCGCGCTCAGCGGCGCCGGCACGTACGCCGAGACGACAGTCCTGCCGGCGGAGAACGCGGCCCGCAAGCCGGAGTCGTTGCCCTACGAGTGGGCGGCGACAGTACCGGTTTCCGGCACGACAGCCCTCGACGGGCTCGACCGGCTCGACCTGCCGGCAGGCTCGACACTGCTGATCAACGGTGTCGGTGGCAGCACCGGCCTCGCCACCGCGCAGCTTGCCCGAGCACGGGGACTGACTGTCATCGGAACGGGCAGCGACAGCAAGCGGGCGGTGGCCGAGGCGCTCGGCGTCACCTTCGCCAGCTACACCGCCGGCGACATTCCGGGACAGGTGCGGGCGCTCGCGCCGTCCGGTGTCGACGGGCTGTTCGACCTCGTCGGCGGCGACTCGCTGCGCTCGGTCGCCGGGCTGGTGAAGGATGCCAAGTACCTGCTGTCGGCCGCGGACTACACGGTGAGTGAGCTGGGTGGCGAGTTCGTGGACCGTCGGCTCGGCAGAACGTCGCTTGAGGCTGTCGCCGCGCTGATGGTGGACGGCACCATCGATCCGCACATCACACGGACGTTCACCTTCGACCAGAGCGCGGAGGCGGTGGCGGCCGTGGAGACCGGCCACACCACCGGCAAGCTGGTCATCGCCCTCGGGTGAGATCCCCGACGGTCACCGGCGGGGTGGCACGGACGACGCGCGCCGCCCCGCCGACGGTCGTCGCCTGGGACTACGCCGCCCGCCACCGCTTCTTGGAGTCCGTCGCGGTGGTCGTACACACCATCGGCTTACCGGTCTTCGTCACCCCACGCGCTCCCTGCTTGGAGCAGAACGACCCGGGATGCACTGTTGCCACCGATGGCGGTTTCGGTTTCGCCGTCGTGGGCTTCGGCTTCGGCGCTGCCGTCGTCGCCTTCGGCTTGGGTGCTGCCGTCGTCGTCTTCGGCTTGGGCTTGGTGGTCGTCGGCTTCACGATCGGCCGAGGTGTCGGCTCACCACTGGTGTCCTGCGGGCCCGGTGTCGGGCTCGACGCGGCAGGCTCTGGGATCGTCGACGGCGGCGCGTCCGGGGTGGCGCTCGCGTCCTCCGCGAGACGGTCGCTGGCCGTCGGAGCGGTCTGTGTGGCCGCCGCAGTGGGCTTCTTGTCACTGTCGTCGGTGGTGAGCGCCCCGATGGTGCCGACGCCGCAGCACAGTAAGACCGAGATCGCGGCGGCGATACCAACGGCACCGAGATTGCCGATCTTCTTTTTCGCCGGGTAAGTGGTCACCTCCGGGAGTGTGCTGGGCGAGGTGAGCCGGCGGCACCGCTGATCGGGGGCAGTTGAACTCCAACGACCCACAGCCGGGCCACAGCAGGAGCACAGCAGAGGAGCCGGTCGTCGATATGTGCCGGCTGGCCGTCCACCTTGGAACATCGATGCGGGTGGTCACCGATGGACGTACCGACGCGCACCCGACCGAACGGACGGGCGAACCGACACGACAAGATCAACCGTTCGGGGGGATCGAGACTTTCTCGCGTCCCCTACCGTCGCTATCTATGACCTACCCGTACCAGGTGCCCCCGCCACCACCCAAGCGACGGACGCTGCGGACCGTGCTGATCGTCGTAGGCGTGGTCGTCGTGCTGTGCTGCGCCGGCGTCGGCACCGGCGGCTTCTTTCTGTTCAAGGGCCTCAAAGCCGCAACCGATCCGGCTCGACAGGCCGCCGAGTCGTTCGTGAGCGACCTGGAGGCCGGCGACGCGGCGGCGGCGTACGAGCTGTTGTGCACCGACACGCGCAGAAGCTTCACGAAGGACGCATTCGTCCGGGGCGTCGCCAGACAGCCACAGATCCAGAGCCACAAGGTCAACGGCGTCAACGTGTCGACAGTCAACGGGCGCACCTCGGGGACCGTGAGCATGGCCCTGAAGCTTGACAGCGGCTTCACCGACCGGCGCGCGATCCCGCTGGTGAAGGAGGACGGCGCCTGGAAGGTCTGCGGCCAACCGTACTGACCAGCAGGTGCATGGCTGCCAACTCACCTTCGTCACGACTATTCGCATGTACAGGTCCCCACCACCGTGCGGCGGTTCGCCGCTCAGCCTGCCGGTCGGACGTCGGTCGACGGCACGTGGCGGCGGGGCAACGCGGACGCCGTGAGTGCGAGCAGCGCCGCGCCCGCCCCCACCACGAATAGTGGCGCCAGAGCTGGTTGCCCGAGCCACTCCCACATGGGGTGCCAGGACGGGTGCGGCTCGTCCGTGTGATGCCTCAGCGTGGACGGGCCAGCAAGGAGGATCGGTGCCCACCACGTGACGGCGGCAAGTCCGAACAGAACAGCGGTGAGCACGCGCAGCGTCCGGCCGCGATTCTCGGTGCGGCGGCTGGCCCACCCGAACATCAACCAGGCCACCACCATCCCGAGCAGGAAGCCTGCGACGCCGAAGGGCTTGACCGCTCCCGGGGCCGCCCGCGTCAACTCGGCGTAGACGTATGTCTCGTCACTGTGGTCGGTCACCCCCGGCTTCGGCGGAGGCGACAGGGAACTGCCAAGCGATATGTCGAGATTCAGTACGTCGTCCTCCCGCCACGCGGCGAAGACCGCGCTCCTGGGCAGCTTCGATTCGTCGCAGCTGGTGCACTCCACCCTGTTGCGGGTGATCACGTCCGAGACACGCCATCCGTTGTCGCGTAGCCACGCTCGGCTGGACTCGACAAGGGCCTGGGGGGCCACCCGCGACGGGCCGCTCAGGCCCACCATGGCGCGACCCTGCTGGTACTCACCGGCGTCGGGCGAGAACAGGACGTGCAGGTTGTCGGAGCCGAGCGGCTGCCCGTAGATGACGAACAACGCCGGGTCCACTCCGACGCGACCAGTCGTGTCCTGACCCAGTACGCCACTGAACAGCTCCGTCGCCTCGGCCGCGCTGGGTAACGGACGGGCGGTCTCCCACCCGAGGCGGCTGGCGAAGGCACCACCGAACAGTCCCCACACGATCGCGGTCAAGGCGGCCCACACCACCACGCTGCGGCTGTTCGGTCGCCCCAGTCGGCACCGCATTCCGTGGCGGAACAGGTTGGCGGTCTCGCGGATTGTCGGTCGGGTCCGACCCGGCGGGGCGAGATCGAGGAATGTCGCAACGATCTCCTCACCGCGGGCCCGTCGAAACTGGCGTGGATAGCCCAGCAGCAGCCTGCGATAGCGGCGCGCGAGCCTTCCCCGTGTGCGCGACATGGAGTCTCCTTGGTGACGTCGACTTACGCCGGGCGCGGGCGGGCGATGCGCAGTTTGCGCTCCGCCGCCGTGGCGAGTGACCGCAGACGGGCGGTCTCCGCGTCGAGCACAGCCAGCCCGTCCGAGGTCAACCGGTAGTACCGGCGGAGACGCCCATCGGCGATCTCTTCTCGGTCTCGTACGACAAGGCCCTGCGAAGCCAGACGGTCCAACGCGGTGTAGAGCGTCCCCGGGAGCAACGTCACCCGGTTCGCCGACAGCACCGCCACCTCCTGAATGATCCCGTAGCCGTGTCGTGGCTGGTCGGCCAGTGCGGTCAGGACCAGGAAGCTCGGCTCTCGCATCTCGCTCACGCCGACAACATATATCGATGATCAATGCATGACAAGCGCGTCGTACGCGATCAGGCGGCGTGGCATTGGTTCAGCCGAGAGACCTGGTTGGCGGTGGTTCCTCCAACGGCGGGAACCCACGACGATCATTCCCCCACCCACCGCGATCAACCCGCCGGCTACCCGCGAGCGACGTGGCTGTCGGTCGATCGAGGCGAAGAACAACTTCCTCAGGCATGTCCCGCACCCTACGGCTACCTGACGGCCAGCTACGTCCGACGGCCGTTCACGGCCCGGAGTGTCGGCTCGGCGGCTCAGGCCGGGCTGAACTGGATGAGGACCGACGCGGTCGGCAGCTCGTCCGGAGCGGGTGGCGCCTCGGTGCGCCAGGCCAGCCGTACGCTCCATTGGCGGCCCGGCGGAAGGCGGTAGGCGTCGGCGATGCCTCCGGCCGTGCCGCTGGAGAATCCGAGGATGCCCGACTCGAAGACCACCTCGAGCACGTGGCTGCGGTCCCAGTCGGCCGGATCGAAGTCGGCCGGCCCGTCCCAGGTCTCCAGCCGGGTGTCGCTACCCAGCACCACGGAGTCGTCGATGTTCTCGACGAGCACGTAGCCCGGCGTCGAGCTGACCCATTGATCGAGCTCGTGCGGTGAGGGCGGAACGTCGCGCCGGTCGTTGCTGTCGTCGATCATCGCGAACAGTCGATAGTCGACATCGACGTACAGCTCGGTGTGCTCGACCAGCGCCGCCATGCTGACCCCTCCCCGCTCGGTCGACTACGAGGGTAGCGATCTCCCACCGACCGTGAGTGTCCGCATACTTACTCATCCTTGCATCGACCGGCATCGTTGACTGAACTACTCCCACATCACCTATCCACGGGGGAGTTGCGCTGATGCGACGATGGTTCCTGCCTGTCACAATCCTGGCGTCGATGCTCGTGGGCCTGATCCCGGGTTCTCCGGCCCACGCCGAGCCGAGCCCGGACCAGACGACCCGCAAGCTCGTTGCGTACGTCATCTCCGACCCTGATCTCATCGAGCATCCCGAGCGGGTGAGCGAGGAGTTCCGCAAGAACCTGAACCTCGATAACCTCGGCGTCAAGCCGGCGACCGCCGACGGGCCCTCGGAGTCGACCAGGGCGCGGCCGCGAGCCGCGGCCGCCGGTCCCGAGAGCTACGTGGTGGACTCCGGGCGTTTCCCGCGCGGGTCGCTGCCGGACGACGTGTACGACTACGCGACGCGCGAGCAGTGCGAGGAGCACAGCGACGAGGCCAAGCGCGAGCAGGGCTGGATCAAGAACCGGTATTCCTACTGCCAGAGCCACATGGTGTACATCGGGGCGGTCGAGTGCGGGCTGTTCCCGCCGTCGTGCCGGTTGAGCGGGGAGTACCTCTCGCAGAACATGCTGCGCGGCGAGGGCAAGCAGGGCGGCCACATCAACGACCCGAGCAAACTGCGGTGGGCAAGCTTCACTCTCGAGGTCGAGGTGCTGTGGGCCCGGGGGGTGTTCTCGGCGCCGACGGCGAAAATGAAAGCCGCCATCGAGTGCGACGGCGGCTATCGCGACCCCGTCTTCGACGTCGACGACGACTACGCGTGCTTCCCGGGGCCGGACGACGACACCGAGAAGACGATCCCGGGCTGGCGGGCCAACAACTACGCCTTCTTCGAGCTGATGTCCGATGCCCGTGAGCCGGCCGCGGCGAACGGCGAGCAGATCGCGACGGGCGTGTTCCACATCGAGTACGACTTCGACCTGCCGGGCTGGTACTTCCAGTTCGTCGACACGGAAAGCGAAGAAGGTGGGATGCGCTTCGACAGCGCGTGGTATCTGAGCAGCGCCCGTGCCCGACAGCTCGGATCGGTCTTCGACCGCGCCGTCCCGGGCATCTTCCTCAGCACGACCGACCCGGCTGTCAAGGGCGCCGCCGTGCACATCGAGGAGGCCCGCGCGAACCCGCCGGCCAGTTGGCCGCCCAACCCGAACAAGGTCCTGCCTGGGGCGACCGCGAGCGACCCGCTGCACCGGATCCCGCGCGCCAAGAGCGCCGAGCACCGGTTCCGCGCGGACCGCAACCGGACCGTCTCCACCAACACCTGCGCCCGCACTTCGATGCCGCCACCGCCGGACGACCCGACCGTTCCCAACTGGGACTGCGACGAGTACCCGATCGCGGCCACGTACGAGGGCTCGGCCGGACCGGAGTTCCACGACGAGGACCTCGAGCGCGGTCGGCCGGTGCAGCTGCCGGACAACTACTCCGTCCGGTTCGTCGCCCGCGCCGAGAACCAGGAGGCCGGCGGCCGCATCGGCATCTGGATGGAGAACGACAGGCTCCTGGACTACGACAACTTGTTCATCCCGGTCGGCGACGGCAACGTCAGCAATCCCCCGCCCGACAACCCCGACGTTGACGACTCGCCGGTGGTCAGCGCCGGTCCCGACCGCCGCGGCAACGAGGGCAGCCCGGTCGGCTTGAACGGCTCCGCCCGCGACGACGGCGGCGCCCCGAGCACCCGGTGGTCGTACACCGCCGGTTCCGACGTGGACGCGGGCGCTACCTGCGCCTTCGAGGACGCCGGCACGCCGGTCACGACGATCAGCTGCACCGACGACGGCACCTTCACCGTCACGCTCACCGCCGACGACGGCGTCAACGGAGCGGTCAGCGACAGCGCGACGGTCACGCTGAGC
>NZ_LGEB01000133.1:0-647 GCF_001279555.1 Micromonospora sp. NRRL B-16802
TCCGTAGAGGTTGTGGAGTTCGATGTGGGGCCAGGTGGTGAGGAAGCGGTGTGCGGTGTCTGGTGGTAGTGCTTCGCCGCTGCAGAAGACGTGGCGGACCTGGCCGAGGGGGCCGCGGTCGGCGGTGGCGTCGAGGAAGGTTTGGAGCATGGTGGGGACGAAGTGCAGTGTGGTGACGCCCTCGTCGACGATGAGTTGGTGTAGGTAGTCGGGGTCGCGGTGGCCGCCGGGGGCGGCGAGTACGAGGGTGGCGCCGGTGGTGAGGGGCCAGAAGAATTCCCAGACGGAGACGTCGAAGCCGTAGGGCGTTTTCTGGAGCACCCGGTCGTGGGCCTGGAGGTGGTAGGTGTCTTGCATCCAGGTGATGCGGTTGTGGAGTCCGCGGTGGGGGACTGCGACGCCCTTGGGGGTGCCGGTGGAGCCGGAGGTGTAGATCAGGTATGCGGTGTCGTCGGCGGTGGTGTGGGTGTGGAGGGTGCAGTCGTCGGGGGTGCAGCCGGTGTCGTCGTTGGTGGTGTCGGTGACGTCGAGGGTGGTGGGGAACGCCTGGGTGTGGGTGCTTGTGGTGATGATCAGGGGTGGGGTGGCGTCGTGGAGCATGGCGGTGAGGCGTTCGGGGGGGAGTTCGGGGTCGAGGGGGACGTAGG
>NZ_LGEB01000134.1:0-553 GCF_001279555.1 Micromonospora sp. NRRL B-16802
GCCGATCGAGATGACCGCGGCCCGCTCGGGCATGCCGGCCTTCTTCGTGGCGGCGATGATCGCCTTGACGTTGGCGGTCTGCTCGTCGTTGAGGGTGATGTGCGACTGCGCGCCCTGGGTGCCGTGCGGGATCAGCTTGGCGGTGTCGGGCTTGTCGGCCTGCACCACCGCGACCGGCTTGGCATCCACCGGCGCAGCGCTATCGGCGTGGCCGGCGATGGGGCCGGCGAAAACACCACCGGCGAACGCGAGACCGGCAACGGACAGCATGCTCTTACGAATGATCGTGTTCATGGGGGTAGCTCCTTCGGGGGTAGGAAACACCCACACACCAGGGGGGCGGCGCACAGGTGTCAGCACCTCGTCCGGCACTGCACAAAACAACAAAGGGGGGAAAGTCATTCACGGCGGCCGGGCGCGGGGGGCGCCTCTAGCGGCCGGTCCATGTGTAACCACCCGGGGGCCGGGGCCATTCCCGGGGCGGGCCATCCATCGGCAGCCGCGTCGAGCCGGCGCCACGGTCGTTCGGAGGTCTACAACCACCGGGCCGGGC
>NZ_LGEB01000135.1:0-550 GCF_001279555.1 Micromonospora sp. NRRL B-16802
GCCGATCGAGATGACCGCGGCCCGCTCGGGCATGCCGGCCTTCTTCGTGGCGGCGATGATCGCCTTGACGTTGGCGGTCTGCTCGTCGTTGAGGGTGATCCGGGACTGCGCGCCCTGGGTGCCGTGCGGGATCAGCTTGGCGGTGTCGGGCTTGTCGGCCTGCACCACCGCGACCGGCTTGGCATCCACCGCCGCAGTGGCGGTGTCGTTGTGGCCGGCGATGGGGCCGGCGAAGATACCGCCGGCGAAGGCGAGACCAGCAACGGACAGCATGCTCTTACGAATGATCGTGTTCATGGGGGTAGCTCCTTCGGGGGTAGGAAACACCCACACACCGGGGGGCGGCGCACGGGTGTGAGCACCTCGTCCGGCACTGCACAAACAAAGGGGGAAGTCATTCACGGCGGCCGGGCGCGGGGGGCGCCTCTGGCAGCCGGGTCCATGTGTAACGACCCGGGGGCCGGGGCCATTCCCGGGGCGGGCCATCCATCGGCAGCCGCGTCGAGCCGGCGCCACGGTCGTTCGGAGGTCTACAACCACCGGGCCGGGC
>NZ_LGEB01000136.1:0-535 GCF_001279555.1 Micromonospora sp. NRRL B-16802
TCCGCGACGGCGATATTAGGTGAGGCCCGGGGACACTGGATCACACCGACACTGTCCACAACCCGCCCCACCACAACCTTGTTCCCAACCCGCACCCGCACCTGCTGTGCCCGTCGCGCGGCACCCGCACCCGTCGCGGGGCTGAATCTTGGACAGCTTCCGTCCGTGGCTAACGGAAACTGTCCAAGATTCAGCGACGGCGGGTATGCGGGCGGTGGACATGCCGCTGGCCGGCACCCCGGAGTGGGGTGCCGGCCAGCGGATCTTTCGGTGCTGTGAGGTGGGTCAGCTGTTCCAGTACTGGGCGACCAGATCAGCGGCCTGCTGCTCCCACTGCGCGTAGGCGTCCGGGTACGCCGACACCTGCACCGTCTGCGCGGCCACGGTCAACGGCATGTCCTGCCACCCGTCAACCTGCTTCAAACCCTTCAGAAAGGCGGTGGTGGAGTAGTCGGGGTCGGTGATCTGCTCCGGCGTACCCCAACCCGAGCTCGGACGCTGCTGGAACAAGCCCTGCGAGTCGTGGTCGTTGCGG
>NZ_LGEB01000137.1:0-512 GCF_001279555.1 Micromonospora sp. NRRL B-16802
TCGGCCGGTGGGGGGTCGATGATTTGGCGGGGTAGGCCGTTGTGTTCGACGAAGCGGGTGCGGAGGGCTTCGTGTCGGGTGGTGAGGGTGTGGAGGGCGCGGTGTAGGGCGGTGGTGTTCAGGGTGCCGTGTAGTCGTAGTGCGACGGGGATGTGGTAGACGGTCGAGTTGGGGTCGAGTTGTTGTTCGAACCAGAGTCCTTCTTGTTGGCGGGTGCAGGCCAGGGGTTCTCCGCGGGGTATGGGTTTGATTGGTGTGCTGGTGGTGGTGGGTGCGGTGTGGTCGAGGTGGTTGGCGAGTTGGTGTAGGACGGGGTTGGCGAATAGTTCGCGTGGGGGGAGTTCGGTGTGGAGTTGGTCGCGGATGCGGGCGGCGAGTTGGGTGCCTAGGAGGGAGTTGCCGCCGAGGTCGAAGAAGTTGTCGGTGGTGCTGATCTGGTCGATGTTGAGCAGGTTTTGCCAGGTGTCGGCGAGCCATTGTTCGGTGTGGGTGGTGGGTGCGATGTGTTCGGT
>NZ_LGEB01000138.1:0-504 GCF_001279555.1 Micromonospora sp. NRRL B-16802
CACCGTCCTGCGAATAGAGGTGCTCGAGACGACGGCGAAGACGATCTTGATCTCGGGCAACGCGGCTGGGCTCACCTCGCTCGCGCGTCACCTGCTCACCCTCGCGCAGCCCAGCGCCCCGGCCGGGTCCCATCTAGACTTCGACGATTACTGCGGCTGGTTCGAGGAAGGCTCGTTCGGGGTCCGGATCGAACTGGAGTAGCGGAGATGAGTGGGTCCACTTATTGGCGTACGCAGATCGTAGACTTCCTTGAAGCTCTTAGCGCGCTTCGCGCCGCTCTTCTTCAGAGTGGTCCAGACCTGGAAAACCTCGGGCAGTTGGTTGCGGAGGCCAGGAAAGGTGGAATTCAGCGAAGTGGGGTCCTGGGAGGTGTGGAGTATCAGGTCCACGGTCGTGGTGTGTTGATGGTCGACGCAGTCGGCCGTGAGGTGGACGTCGATCTTCTTCCCGATGATTCCGCGGTATTTGATCCATGGCGTTTGTTGCGCTTCTCGAATCAATCT
>NZ_LGEB01000139.1:0-445 GCF_001279555.1 Micromonospora sp. NRRL B-16802
GGACGTGATGACCGGCTCCAACCAGGCCAACATCTTCGGCGCGGTCACCCGCGCCTGCCTGGCCGTCACCCGCTGCACCGGCATCACCGTCTGGGGCGTACGGGACAGCGACTCGTGGCGTGGCACTGACAACGCCCTGCTGTTCGACAGGTCGGGCAACAAAAAGGCGGCGTACGACTCCGTCCTCAACGCCCTCAACGCGGGCACCAACCCCACCACACCTCCGCCGGGCTCCCCTGTGGACACCAACGCCTGGTACGTGCTGGTGAACCGCAACAGTGGCAGGGCGTTGGACGTGTACAACCGTGCCACGAACGACGGCGCACGGATCACGCAGTGGTCCCGTAACGACGGCGCGTGGCAGCAGTGGCAGTTCGTCGACTCCGGCGGCGGCTACTACCGGCTGAAGTCCCGGCACTCCGGCAAGGTGCTCGACGTCTACAAC
>NZ_LGEB01000140.1:0-426 GCF_001279555.1 Micromonospora sp. NRRL B-16802
CCAGACGGCACACACACCACCCGCGAATCCCCACCCGGATCCGCAACCATCGACTCCAACACCACCCGGAACATCCCCGCCAACCGCACCAACCCCGCCCCACCAAACACTCGCCCGTCACCGACGAGACGGATCACGGTCGGGCTGGCACCGACGGACAGGAGGAATTCGGTGGCGGCCACGTCGCTGGCGGTCCGCTCGTCGGTGGCATCGTCGGCCGGCGCGGTGTGGCCGGCGGGCGTCGGTGCGGCGCTCGGTCCGCCCGCGTCCTTCCCGACAGAGGGGTCGGTGCGCGGCTCGGTGTAGCCGAAGACCACGTCGATGGGGTGCGTGTCGGCGCCGGTCAGACGCCGTACCGCCGGCAACGGGAAACGCCGATGCGGCCACAACCGCACCTCACCGTCAAACACCGACCGCACCAGATCA
>NZ_LGEB01000141.1:0-425 GCF_001279555.1 Micromonospora sp. NRRL B-16802
CCGAAACTGCCCGGGAAGTTCCCGATCGGCATACTCGCCCGATAGATCTTGCCGTTGTCCCCGGCGAAGAACAGATACATGTTCTGATCGTCACCGATCACCGCCTGATCAATCGGACCCGTACCCGAACCCGTAATACTCCCGGTGAACAACGGCTGCGCCGACGACCACCCGTTAGCATTCGTCGGATCCGTCGACGTCCGATACGAGAACGCCGTCGGACCCCACTGATACGCCAACACCCAGATGTTGCGCGGCGCGAAGTAGAACAACGACGGCGCCACAGTCGCCGACGACATCGCGTTCTGCGACGCCGACGCCATCTCGGAGTAGTTCGTGAACAAGCTGAAGTTCATCGAACCCCACCGCGTACCCGTGTCATGCGTGGTCGCATACACCAACTGCCGACCGTTGTACGGCGCCAC
>NZ_LGEB01000142.1:0-417 GCF_001279555.1 Micromonospora sp. NRRL B-16802
ACATCAGCGTCGACGCCATGGCCAAGGAAATGGGCACCACCGAAGCCGGCACCAACAGCATCAACGACATCACCCCCGTCCTGAACAAGGAAACCGGCAAGAACAACGCCTACCGCTCGGTCGAAATCAGCACCCCCGCCGCCGACGACAAGCAGACCGACAAACTCCGCCAGGACATCGTCAAGACCGTCGACGACGGCCGCGCCGTAGTCGCCAACATCGCCGGCACCACCACCGACACCGACGGCAACACCCACTCCTTCGAAGGCGGCCACTACATCAGCGTCGTCGGCTACACCGACAACGGCAACACCGTCACCATCGCCGACTCCGCCAACCCCAACACCGCCTCCTACGACATCACCGTCGAGCACCTCGCCGACTGGATCGCCACCCGCGGCTACGCCACCAGCTGAC